>NZ_JAKRNR010000019.1:0-78128 GCF_022346685.1 Sphingomonas sp. ACRSK
CAGCGTCGTGTGCCTCGTCCCCGCGCGCACCGACTCTCGCTGGTTTCACGGCACGTTGCGCGCCGATGCCGACATCTTCTTCCTGCAAGGGCGGGTGCCGTTCGACGACATTCGCGGCAAGTCGCAGCATACGCCCTTCGCACTGATGCTGGTGGCGCTCGGCACCACGTCCGGGCAGCGGGCGCGCTGGGCCGAGATCGTTGAGGGGTTTTGGCTGCCTCGCTCGCGGGAACCAGCCTCACTGCCAGATGGGCCAGTCGTTGATGACAATGCGGCCCGCGACATCGACGCCGCGCTCGACTAGCCGGCGCAGGCGCGCATCGGCGCGAGCGATGCCTTGCTCAGTGTCGGTGGGCTTGAAGCCGAGGTGGAGGATCTCGCCGGGTGCCAGCCGAAAGCTGCCGCGGACATGCGGCTGCGGCAGCAGGAGAGCGCGCGAGCCGGTCTTCGACAGCCAGAGCCGGCAGCCGGGGTGTGACCAGCAGATCCCGCCGCGCGGCACGAAGATCGAGATGTCGGTCATCATGGTCTCGCCCGCCTCCTCCTCGAAGGTGAGGTGGACGAGGTCGGCCTGCGCATCGCAGGCCATCTGCCCCAGCCGCAACCGCGCGAGCGGATCGAGGCGGTGGCCGGCGAGCAGCGCCGCGGACGGCCGCAGCGTGCGGTTCCCGAGCAACATGGTGGAGACAGCGGCGAGGTGAGCGCGGGCGGCGGCGGTGTTGGTCATCTGGTTCTTCCCGATTTCGTCCCCACCATCGGGGACACTCCATCGCACCAAGCCCCTTCAGGCGGGCACCAGTCCGCCCTGGCCGCCGAGGGTGCGAACCGGATCGGGGGGCTGTCGCCAGCGCAGCCGCGCCTCGAGCCGGAGCAGCACATTGACGAACAGCGTCAGCCGCTTGATCACCTCCTTGTCGGGCGGGTGGCGGGTCGATCCTCCGCTCGACTAACGTCCGCGCCGCGGCGAGGCTGCCCCCGATCACCCGTTGCAGGTGTTCGGGGCGAGCCCGTGGGTCAGCATGATCCGCGCGGCGAGGTCGAGCAGTTCGTGCCGTCCACTACAGGAACGCCGCGAGGTGCTCGGTCCAGTCCGCCTCGACGATCGCCTGACCGGCATCTCGGATCAGTTCCTCGTCATAGGCGCCATGCTCGATCCCGAGGCTGAGGCGGCGCGGCACGATCAGCGCGTGGGCGTGGAGCGGGTTGGGCGAGCCGACCCGCCCCGGCGAGTGCAGCGCCAGCATCGTGGCGAGCCCGCGCTCCCGCGCGAAGCGGTTACGCACGAAGCTGCGGGCGCATTCCCACGCCTCGTGCACCTTGCCGGCATGGCCGAGTGGCAGGGTCAGATAGACGAGCAGCGCCTTCTCGCGAGCGACGGCGCAAGCGTCCATCCGGGCGAGCAGCACGACCGGGTCGAGCAGACCGTCGTCCGCGCCAGTCGGCAGGACGACCTCAACCCGCTCGGCGGTAGGCGCCCACCGGCTCGTGTCGACACCATGCGGCGGGGCAAGGGGATGCGCTTTGTGCCACCCGAACTCCACAGCGCTGTTCGTGCGCCCCTTGTAGGTCTTGCGGAGGCACCCGAAGACGATGCCACTCTCGCTGACGCCGCCCGGGTTGAGGAACAGCCAATCCTGCGGGTTGCTGCTGGCGGCTGCGGTCGCGGCCTTGGCGGGCGTCCGGCGACGAGGACGGGCGGCCATCTCAATGACCCCGCCGGCGCATGAGGCGGACGATCTCGGCAGCCGCACGGCAGACCCCGTCGGTGCGCTCGTCCCAGGTGACGAACGGCGGCATCGACGAGATCGCGAGCCCGTTCTCACTCACCTCGATGTAGGGCCCGGCCTGGTGCGGGACGAGCCAGAGCGAGCCGTTGCGGTGCCGCATATAGACTAAGCCTGACACGAAAACCGCCATATCGTTCATGATCAGCGCAACCTCGACGGTCACGGGATCGAGCGTCTCGGGATGCAGACCGGTGCGCTGGAGCAGGACGTCGCAACGACGACGCTCGCAGACGTCGAGCGCGACCTTCTCGAACATCGGCATGGCGCAAGGCGTCGACGCCAGCGCAAGATTGGCGGCCGGCAGGAAGACGGCGCCAGCCGGCAGTCCGTCACCGCCGGTCAGCATTTCCGCGGGCGTAGCGAACTGACCGAGCGGGAGCTGGAGCACGCGCACGGACGGGTCGAGCATGGGCCCGACCGGAAGGGTCATCATCGTTTTTGACTTTCGGCAGGAGGATCACCGGACCGAAGCGGTCCGGATCAGGCTGCCGCCCATTTCCTTCGGGTCAGCAGCTTCGCTGAACCCACCTGCTTTCCGCGTCAGCGCCCTTGGCCATTTTTCCGACCGTTGCCGGTGCCATCCGGCACGATCGGCGCTTGCGGCCCTTTGGCGATTGATCGGCGCGGGAGCGGTGGCGTCGCGATACCTGCCGGGTCGCCGTCATTCTCATGCTGCGTTACTCGGTGCGATCGTGCCGATGTCTTTTTCAGTGTCTCCGTGATGCGGCGGATGCGCTCGACTATTTCTGGATCGGCGTGCAGCAAGTGCGGCACACGCCCTCCGTGGAATGCCAGTACTGTCGCTGCATGAAGATCCGGCTCGCCATCGAGCAATACGTCGATGGCATTGTCGCGATCGACAAACGCGACCGGTTGACCAGCTCGCGCATAAGCGACGCCATCATGCCGGATGGTGGCCCGGTATGGCCCGACCGCCTGGATGGCGCGCTTTGCGTTGGCGTTCGGCAGTGTATCGAACTCGAAAGCCGCGATCGGCATTGGTCCGAGCGCGGCACGTGCCGGGGCGGGCTTATCCGAACGAGCCCTACCTTTCGCGATCGTCCGCGCGAGCGGGGCCGAACCGGTCGCGATAGCCTTCGCCAGTTCGGCCAAGCGCTTTGGCCGCTCGCGCTTCCGCGACTTCCCGTCACGTCCTGCGTGCAGCGATCGGGCAGCGGTGAGTGCGCCGACACGATGTAGCGCGGCGCCGGGTCGTAGTTCGGACTCGGCCGGCACGAATACCAGATCGTTGACCGTAGCGAGCATCAGCCGTTTCCATTGCGCGAACGTCGGCATGCGTCCGCGCTTGACCTGCATGAGTTCATCGCGGTGTCGGGCAAGCGTTACCGCCATCTCAGGCGCGCGGACACGTTTGTCGAATATGGCGTAAAAGGCTCGACGCTTCGAAGGCGGCAGCGTCTTTGCACCCACACCGCGTCTGACCATCAGGGCTGCGCGCAAATCGCGAAGTTCGGCTTCATGACGTTCTTTCGCCACTCGCTTCGCCTGCCGTTTCCGATCTTCCGCCTGGCGATGTGCCGTGCGCCGCTGGTCGTATTTGCGCTGCAAGGTGCCGTTGCGATGAGGGCGTGCAGGCGAGGCCTCGCGGTCCCGAACCTTGATCCATTCCGCGTATCGCTGGGCGCCCTCGGCGGTTCGCTTATCGAGCGCGCCCCGACCATATTTCCGGTCCGCAAGATCGAATTTCGAGGCGGCAACGGCGTTCGCTTCGTTGCCAAGATGGTAGATCAGGATACCCCGGATGTCCTCTTCACCGCTCTTCAGCTTGCGCAGCGCCGGTCGCATGCCGAAGCCCAACTCGTGCAGTAACGTGGCGCGCAGCTCGTAGGTCGGCGCATCGAGCGCCTTCCTGATGCTGTCGGCCTTGTCCATCAGGCTGTCGCCGGCCCGCTGCGCGCGGTGCCCTTGTTGCCGATCGCGTATCTTTCCCGTTCCGGACTCGCGCGCCGCCTTGGCCTGGGCAGGGGAGGCAAGTTCGCGCAGCCCGTGCCGGCGCTCGAAATCACGGCACAGATGCTGGAGCCGCGTGAGCGCGTGCGCGTCATAGGATTTGAGCTTGCGTGCCTGCGCCGGCACGCTGGCCGCCTGTGGATCGGTCAGCGCGCGGGGGCCGGCCTCGGGCAGATGCTCGCTGTCGGCGATGCGAAACCAGCGCTTCGGCGGGACGTGACCGGTGGCAGCGCTGACCGTGCACCAGAACAGATGGATGTGATCGTAACCCTTGTCGCTGTGGCGGACGACGATCCGTAAATGCCCCTCCAGACCGAGTTCACGTTCGGCTTCGTCGACCAGCTTCAGCCAGGTCGCGTCATCCAGCTGACCGTCTTCGCGGGCAGCCGAAAACGTGAGGTGCTTGACCGGCCTGGTGCATCGCGCGCTGAGTTCGGCCACCATCTTCATCTGCTCGACCATCTGGTCGACGGGCAGGTCGAGCGGCTCGAGCAGGCTGTGACCCGGCTTCTGCAGATAGTCTAGCAGGCCTCCGAAGTCGTTGCCGGCGTGGACGGTCGGGATCACCGCCAGCGCTCCATCTCGCGGCGGATCTGGACCAGCTCGCTGACGACCGTCTGCAAGCGCCCATGCTGTTCGACGAGCATCGCCGTCGTGTTCGTGCCCGAGTTGCCGTTCGTGCCGATCTGGTGGAGCGCCTTTGTGATTTGATTCACGTTCTGGCCGATGCGCGTGATCGCTTCGGTCAGCGCGCGCGAAGGCACGATGCGGCTGTGATCGTGCACGAGCATGCGCCGGATTACATCCGCGCGGGACACGCCCGAATGGTGGGCGATCTCCTCGAGACGCACCCATTCGGCGTCGTCGAGCCGCATCGTGAACATGCGGTTGCGCTGGCGTTGGTCGCTGCCGCGCTGTCCGGGCATGATTTCCTCCTTCGCGGCCGAAGGCGGCTGGTGGGGTGCAGGGGAGCCGTCCCCTGCCGAGGGACCTTTCGACTTGCGACGCCACATCCAGCGACAAAGCGTCAGCGCCAGAGCGATGTGGCCCGGGCCCCGCAGGGGGCGCGGTATTCGCAAGTCAGCCCTCGCTACCCACTTCGTTCTTTCCGTTCTGCCGCTTCTTCGCGGGCGGTGACGTCGAAGCGTCACCGCCCGCTGTTGAATGATCGAGGCGGATTGGCGACGGATCGGTCGTGACGATCACGCCGCCGAATGCGTCGGCTAGGCGACCGCCGCTCCCTGGATGGACCGGGCGTTGCCCCCCACGCGGCCCCGTCGCTTCGGCACCGCGATGCCGCTCTTCGCGCGGTCGGCCTGACGCTCTGCATCACGGATTGCTCGCAACGCATCGCGCAGGTGCTTCTCGCGGACGCCGTGCCGATCGCGGTACGGCTGGAACCGCGGATCTGCGAGCAAGGTCTTCACGTTCACGGGATCGGAGCCGTAGCCCTCCGCGAAGGCGCGAGCGATGTCGAGCGGCGAGGGGCGCTTGTTCTCCTGCGCCATTGCGCGTCCTAGCGCGCGGGCTTCGTCGATCACCGACTTATGCGGGTCGATCACCCCGGCGGTGCCGGGGGCGAACTGAGTATCGGACATTGTTGAGTCTCCATGATCGCAACGGGTTCGTGTCGAACCCGAGGATCACGGAGCGGCCCAAGCCTGCGGCGGATGGTGGCGAAAGGCGCGGACCGGACGCGCGGCGCGAATGGCCTCGTGCATCGGATAGGCTCGCGTTGGAACCGCGTCGACGACCGGCACGATCGGCTCAAACAGCACGAGAAGCTCGCCCGTCATCCGGGCAATCAACTCTCGCAACACGTTCAGGATCGCGCTCATCCCGATCAAGATGGAACGTTGTGGGAACTTTGACAAGCGACATTTAGAAACGGCGAGCATTCGTGGTGGCAATCGGAAATCCTAGCCGGCGCACTTATTCTGTTGGCGATGACGCCTTAGCCAGGTTCAGGCGGTTCCAGTCGATGAAATCCAGCTGCAGGTTCTTCAGAAAGACATACTGGTTCCGGATCGTCACCTGACCGTATTTGTCGCCCTCCGTCTGGTTCGCATGGCCCTTGATCGAATTGGCTACCCGTGCCGGCATGCCGCTGAGCTCCGCGCGGTCGGTGAATTCATGGCGGGTCGAGTGGAACACGTAGCGCGGATCCTTGGTGACGACCCGATCGAGATAGTCGTTCGACCGCCGGCTCAATCGCTTAACGAAATTGCCGTTCCTGTCGGGCTCGAGATCGAACAGCCTCGTCTTGCCGGCGCGGCGACGCTTCTCGACATAGTCGCGGAAGCCCAGTTCGATCAGCCGATCATGGATGACGACATAGCGCTCGGATACCTCGGTCTTGACGTGCTGACCTTCGCCCGTGCCGGTGATGTGAACGAAGGTGCAGCGTCCCTTCAAGTCGCCGCCGAAGGTCCGATCGAGGTCGACGTCCTTTACATCGCTAAGCGCGATCTGACCGATTTCGCCGAGGCGGGGGCCGCCCACCGCGCCGAACAGGAAGCTCCAGTAGAGTTCGTCCTGGTAGACATGGGGGCCAGGCTTGGCACGCTGGGCGTCTCCGTGACCGGCGCAGCCGGTGAACAGCGGCGAGTCGAACAGGGTCTGCATCATGTCCGGGGTGAAGGGGAGTCGCGGTGTCTTCTGCCCCTTCTTCGTCTTATAGTAGCCGGCAATCTCGATCTTCTCCGCGACGTTCACGCCGCAATGGGCATCGGCCTTGATCTTGCCGAGGATCCACCCGATCGCGCTGACGTCCTTCTTGATCGATCCCGGCGCGAGGCGACCCGGCAACGGTGTCGTCCGATCGCCATCACCCCAGCGCTGTCGCGCCTCTCGGGTTGCTTCCGCAATCTGGCGGAGCGTGCGCCCCGCAGCGCGGACTTTCGCCAACTCGGTCTGCGGCGGAAGGTCGGAGACGAGGTTGCGATACTCGATCATCATCGGACGCGAGATCCGGCCTGCCATGACGTCGCCGAACATGTCGATGAAGTTCAGCACCGACTTGGTCGCGGCGCTGATGGCCGATGGCCTCGGCATACGTTGCTCTTTCCAATAGGCGAGCGCGTCGCTGAGCGGCATCGCCCAAAGCCCGGTGGTCGGGTTCGGCGTCGCTCCGACGGCCGGCACCGCTGCAGCACCACTCGGAGAGGGGATCGACAGGATCGCCTCAACTGCCGCCTCAGCGCCTGCCGGCCAGCTCGTGAAATGATGTCCGGCCAGCCGATCAAGATAGGCCGAAGCGACAGCCTCGTAGACGTCGTCGCGGTCCAGCTTCAGCTTCGGCTCGATCGACGTCATGTAGCTGACGGCGAACCAGACCGGCTTGAACACGCGGCGTTCCAGCAGCAACGCAGCAAGTCGACGATACAGGATGCCGTCGGTCCTGCCGGTGCCCTCCAGCAGCGCAGCGCGAAGCCGGAAGATCTCGCGCTCCGGCGCGGTTTCGATCGAGGGAATAGGGTCAGGATGTTCGGGTGCCTCCCGTACGGTCATGCCGCCCCAATCCTGCGGGTCGCCAAGCTGGTCGGCGGGAGACCAGGAGTCGATCACCGTCGAGGCGAGCAAGGCGAGCTGTTCCGCAATCGCCTTGTCCAGCGAGCCGCGGATGATCGCGAGCCGCCCGAAGCCGCGATCGAGAAGGGCCAGCGCGTCCTCGACCGGCTTGTGGGCCAGCTGTCCGCGAAGCCGCAGCACCTCGTTCTTGTAGAAGGCGATGAGTTCGCCGCGCTTCGCGGCGGCCGCGACCGGGTCGGTCGTGCCCAGGCTCGCGGTCCACTCGACCTTGCCGACGAGCGGGCGGATGTCCGGCGGCACCGCCATGCGGAACTGCTCGTTCTTGGATTTGGCCCGTTTCACGGAATGCGACATCCGACGCCCCACTTGTAGCACCCTTTTGTAGCACCGGGCGCTTGCTGAAGCATTGATTTTCGCGAATTCCGCCGAATTCCTCGCCTTCTTGCGAGGATGGTGACCCCTACGGGACTCGAACCCGTGTTTCAGCCGTGCATTGACCAACACACACAAATCTGCGGGCGCGGGGCTCTCGCTTTACCTAACTCAGTTCAATGTTGTTCAATGCTGTTCACGACGAACCACCTAACTCGAAAGCACCGGGTGACCGTTTGCGCAGCGGGCAAATAGCACGTCCAGCGGGTCCGGCGAAAATAAATCTTGCAGCCCAAACCGTTGTGCGCGATGACACACACACGAGCAGCGACCGAGGTAGGAGTCGGTCACCGCTTAACGCACCGCGAGCCTGTAGGAGGGCGACCGGCGCACCAGGGCAATAGCAGGAGTATGTGTGAAGGTTCATCAGGTCGATGCACCGCATGGACGTAAGGGCCTTGTGAAGATGTGGGAGCCGGAAGGCTTCCCGTTTGAGCAGCAGGCCGTCGATCAGATCGACAACGTCGCGCGGATGCCGTTCATCCACAAGCACGTCGCCGTGATGCCGGATGCCCACGCGGGTATCGGGGCAACGGTCGGCACCGTCATCGCGACCAAGGGCGCGGTGATCCCCGCCGCGGTCGGCGTCGACATCGGGTGCGGCATGATGGCCGTCCGCCTGTCGATCAAGGGCGCGCAGCTGCCCCACAAGCTCGGGCATGTTCGCGAGGCGATCGAGCGCGCGGTCCCGCATGGTCGCGGCACGCCGCAGCAGATCCAGACCGGCCGCGATCCCGGATCGTGGGGCACGGCGCCGCACCATCACCGGATGGCGTGGGCGGGCCTGCGCGGTCGCTATGAGCGGATCATCGCCAAGCATCCGAAGGCAGCGCAGCAGGGCGCGGCCGGCGAGCGCCAGATGGGTACGCTGGGCACCGGCAACCACTTCATCGAGCTGTGCCTCGACGAGCAGGACAACGTGTGGCTGATGCTGCACTCGGGCTCGCGCGGGCTGGGCAACAAGATCGGCTCATATTTCATCGAGCAGGCGAAGGAGGAGATGCGGCGCTACCACATCTACGACAGCCTGCCGGATGGTGACCTCGCCTATCTGGTCGAGCACACCACGCTCTATGACGACTACATGGAGGCGGTCGGGCTCGCGCAGGACTATGCGACGGAGAACCGCAAGTCGATGATGTGGGCCGCGGTGCAGGCGCTGCGCCAGCTCGCCGACCAGGGCCGGCTGCCGAACTTCGTCGTCACCGACGAGGCGGTGAACTGCCACCACAACTACGTCACCAAGGAAGCGCACTTCGGCGCGAACGTGCTGGTGACCCGCAAGGGCGCCGTCCAGGCGCGCGAGGGCACCATGGGGATCATCCCCGGCTCGATGGGCACCGGCAGCTTCATCGTGCGCGGTCTGGGCAACCAGGACAGCTTCTGTTCGTGTTCACACGGCGCCGGGCGCGTCATGAGCCGCACACAGGCGAAGAAGCTCATCACGCTCGACGAGCACGCCGCGGCGATGAAGGGGATCGAGGCCCGCCTCGACGCCGATATCATCGACGAGAGCCCGCGCGCCTACAAGCCGATCGGGGCCGTCATGGACGCCCAGGCCGATCTGGTTGAGATCATGTTCCGGCTTCGCCAGATCGTGAACGTGAAGGGATAAGCAAGCGAGCGGGCGGGAAGAAACATCCCGCCCGCAAACTTTGCTGTTGACGTCTAACCAGTGTGTGCTAACCAACACACACAAGAAGCAGGGCAGACATGCAGAAGACTTTCAACGAGCTCTACAAGCTGGATAGCAAGGGTAAGACCCGCGTCTGGTTCATGGAGCAGGACGGTGCGAAGTATCGCACACACGACGGCATCTTCGGCGGCACCGTGAAGGCCTCTGGCTGGCGCACCGCGAAGGCGACGAACGTCGGTCGCAGCAATGAGCGCGACCCTATCGCGCAGGCCACCTTCGAGATCGAGGCAGCCTATACGAAGCAGCTCAAGGGCGCCTATTACGAGGACGTCGCCGACATCCATCTGGGCTGCCGCTACACCGAGCCGATGCTGGCCGACAAGTACGCCGGCTTCCGCCACGGTGACGTCCAACCCAAGCTCGACGGTGCGCGCTGCATCATGAAGGCCGAGGGCGGCTTCTCGCGTGAGGGCGAGGGCCTGCCGGGCGCCGGTCACATCCACGCCGCGCTGGCTTCGATCTTCGCCAAGGCGCCCACGCTGATGCTCGACGGCGAGCTCTACAACCACGAGCTGCGCGAGAACTTCAACGAGCTGATGAGCCTCATCAAGAAGGGCACCCCGCCGGCCGAGCGCCTAGCGGAGATCGAGGCGACGATCCAGTATCACGTCTATGACATCCCTTCGATGACCGGCGCTCCCTGGTCGGTGCGGCGCGAGAAGCTCCAGGCGCTGATCGCCGCGATCAACCACCCGTCGATCATCGTCGTCGAGACGGTGAACTGCGGCACACAGGAGCTCTACGACCAGCTGCACGGCGAGTGGGTCGGCGCTGGCTTCGAGGGCTCGATGTGGCGCGACCGCGATGGCCTATACGAGCAGGGCAAGCGCTCCAAGAACCTCCAGAAGCGCAAGGACTTCGAGGACGCCGAGTTCGAGATCATCCCCGATGGTATCGAGGAAGGTGAGGGGAATTGGGCGGGCGCTGCGAAGCGTGTCGTTTGCTGGCTCCCCAACGCTGACCGTGACGCTGACCTGTCCGAACCGAAGGCGCGCGCGGCAAACACGTTCGAGGCCGGTCTGCGCGGCGACTATGCGGCGAACGCCAAGCTCCTGGCCGAGCGCGACCAGCACAAGATCGTGACGATCCGCTTCTTCGGCTGGACGCCGAGCGCGATCCCCAAGCCCCGTTTCGGCGTGGCGACCAAGTTCCACGGTGCAGCCCGGACCATCTGACCCCTAGTCCCGGCGGCTGCACCCGCCGGGACACCTCCAGGAACGCCAATGTTCACTCGCATCTTCAACTGGCTGGCGTCGTTCTCGCCGGCATATCATCAGGCAGCCCAGCGGGCGGAGCGCGAGCGTCGGCTCGTTGAGACCTACGCGATGGCTCTGCGCGACATCGTCAACACCACGGCCGGTGTGAAGGTGCCGAATGGCACGACCCGCAAGGTCAACCGGATTGCCAACGAAGCCTTTGAGCGGGCCTGGAAGGGAGCCTGCGCATGAGCGCTGTCCCATGGAAAGACCTGGCGCTGGACCGGGTGCTCGATTTCGTCGTCCTCAAGAGCGAGAATGAGACCTTCTTTGGCACGGACGTGCGCGAGTGGGCGACCAAGAACGGTCTGCCCGAGCCGAGCGACACCCGCGCGTGGGGTTCGGTGATGAAGAACGCCGAGCGCGCTGGCCTGGTCGAGCATGCTGGCTACGGTCTGTCGCCGAGCCCTGCGTCCCATAAGACTCCGTGCTCGATGTGGCGTCGCGCGGCGTAAGTGCATGGTTGCTGACACACACATAGTTTCGCGCGTGCAAGAGCATGCGAAGCTGCTGCGCTACGCAGACCGTCAAGCGCTCGCGCACCTGATGCGCGTCGATGACGTGCTAACCATCGTCGTGCAGCTGTGGTGCGTATCTCAAGACCACCAGCTGCGCGTCGCGATCAACGTCGACGGTGCGACCGATGACTCGATCATCGGTGAAGCGTTCGCGGACCTCAACGACGAAAGCCTGGCGCTATGCCTGGACGAGCTCGGCGTTGCGGCGATGCTCGCGGAGCTTGAAGGCTGATGTTGCCGACGAAAGATGACTTCGGCTGGAGCGACGGAGAAGCTCTCCGCGCGGCGGAAATCGACAAGCTCGGCCTGCGGTGGGGCGACAGTGTCAGCGGGGCGCCGGCGATCCCGATGCTCCAGCCGATCGAGCGGGTTCCGCGGAATGGCAAGGTCATCATGGTCTACTGTCCGGGTGAAACACCTGAGCATGTCGCCGCGGTCTGGTGCAGCGCCGAGAACGAAGATGGCGGTATCGCCTGGGAAGGCCTCATGTTCGCGGAGCCGATGCTGGCCGACGTCTGCCCGCTCGGGCCGCAGAATGCGACCCACTGGTATTATCCGCCGACGCTCGACACGCGCGCCCAGCCGCACGACGGCGGCAAAGTCGACGCTGACACCTTCCGCAAGGAATACGAGGCGACCTTCGTGCCGCGAGCGCCGCACGAGCAGTTCACCCTTGACCAACGCCAGGTGCTCGCCGAGCGCGGACTGCGGGCTGAGGACGTCAAGATCTTCTGGGATCAGGAGGTCGAGAGCGAGAGCATCAGCGACTTCACCTCTGGCCCGATCCTAGACACCAGCACCATCCGGCGCGTCATTCGTCGGCCGTGCCCCGTGCTGACCGACTTCCGACCCAAGAGCAACGACGCCTATGTCGTCTGGCCTGACGGCTCGATCGGCCTCGCGCAATGGCGTGAGGGCAGCGAATGAAGCGCGTCCTCATCACCGGCGGCCGGTATTTCAACTTGGTCGACGAGGTGCATCGTGCCCTGAACCCGATCCGGCTCAAGCACGGGATCGAGGAGCTGGGGCAGGGCGGGGCAACAGGCGCCGACGAGCTGTCGATGCTCTGGGCGCTGTCGAACGGCATCCCCGTCTCTACCTACGAGCCCAACTGGAAGCTGTTTGGCGGGCGCGCGGGCATGATGCGCAACACGCAGATGCTGCGGGCCTTCAAGCCCACGATCGGCGTCGCGTTCCCCGGAGGGCGCGGCACCCGAGACATGACGGCCAAGCTGATCGAAGCTGGCGTTCCGACATTGGTCGGCCGCTTCACCGACGCCTCGGAGACAGCCGTGAAGTGGAAACTCGCGTGAGCTGGGTCGAGCGCTGGATGCAGATTGCGCGCGTTTACGCCGGGTGGTCCAAAGACCCGCGCCGTGGCGTTGGTGCGGTCATCGTAAACGACCGGCAGGTGCAGGTTTCGGGCGGCTGGAATGGCGCGCCCCGAGGTGTCGCGGACCTTCCCGAGCGATACTCACCATCGCTCAAATCCAGCTATGTCGAGCATGCGGAAGCAAATGCTATAGCAAATGCAGCATCGGAAGGAATTGCTACACGCGGATGCACAATATATTCGACGTACTTCCCGTGCTCATCTTGCGCGCGTGCTATAATACAAGCCGGGATAGGGATTGTTGTATCTCCAGAGCCTGACATGAACTATACTGCACGTTCAGATGATTGGCGCATCTCCCTGGAGATGTTTAGGGAAGCTGGACTGAAAGTTACGTGGGAAAACGAAGCGAGCTGACGCCAGAGGAGCGTCGACAAGCCAAAAACGAATGGAATAGGCGCTACCGTAAGGAGAAGCGCGACGAGGTTACCCGGCGGCAGCGCGAGCGCTATGCCCTCGATCCCGAGAAGTTCAGAGCCGAAAAGGCTCGGAGTGACGCCAGGCCGAATGTCGCCGAAAGACGACGTGAGCGCGGCAAGAAGCGTTATGAGAAAGACCGCGATCGCATGCTCGCGCAAGAGCAGTTACGGCGTGCGGCAAACCGTGACGAGCGCAACTATCGCCGGCGTCAGCGTTGGGCGGAAGATCCCGAATATCGCCAAGCGAGATACGACGCCCGCAATTCGCGCATGGCTCGCGATCCAGCATTTCGAGTGGCGCAGAACCTTCGCGTTCGATTGTGCATGGCCCTAAAGAACCAACAGAAGGCGGGATCGGCAGTCGATGATCTGGGCTGCACCATCCCAGAGCTGATGGCGCACTTGGAGAGGCGGTTCCTGCCCGGTATGACATGGGCGAACTGGTCACGGCACGGCTGGCACATTGACCACATCAAGCCGTTGGCGAGCTTCGATCTCACCGATAGGGAGCAGTTTCTGGCGGCGTGCCACTATACCAACCTCCAGCCGCTGTGGGCGGTCGATAACCTGCGAAAAGGCGACAGGTAACTTTGTGTCAGCCGACACACATTTTGCTTGCGCCCCACGTTTGTGCGTAATAACACACACAGACCAGAGCAACAGAGGTAACCAACCACATGAAGAAGATCCTGACCGCGGTCGCCTTGACCGCGGGCCTGATGACTGCCGCCTGTGGCGATCGGGCAGACCAGATCGACCAGTGCTTGCAGGCGCAGAACCCGCAGGAGTGCGCCCAGGTGCGTGACGCGGGCGGCGACGTCAGCCAGTACCTGATCGGCGGTCTTGGCGGCTACATGCTCGCCAAGATGATGACCCCCGCGGGTCCGCGCTATTACATGCAGCCGAACCCGAATTATCACGGCACTTTTCAGCACATCCCGAGCTACGATCGCAGCTACGGCTATGTGCGCCGGCCGGGCTACCGCCCTTACAGCGTCGTCCACAAGACGGTCATCAACAACTATCCGACCAAGCGCGTCGTCACGACCACCAAGACAAAGCCGTCGATCTTTGGCGGCACGCGCACTGTGACCAAGACGACCACCTACAGCAAGCCGGGGTCGAGCTGGAGCAGCGCCGGCTACCGCAAGCCGTCGTCGTCGTGGTCGAGCAGCAGCTCGCGCTCCTCATGGGGTAGCAGCTCGCGCAGCTCGTTCCGGTCGGGCCGCCGCTGATGCGCCGGCTCATTCACATCGTCACCGGGATCATCCTGATCTGCGCGCCCGCGGCGCTCGCCGGCTGCACGGACGCCAGCTGGGCCAAGGTCACCGCAATCGGCACGCCCGCTCGCGTCACCTGCTATTCCGGCGGCGAGGTCATTCTCGACGACTTTTCAACCGGCAAGGTGAGCAGCGAGAGCACCAGCGACGGCATCTACTTCAACAGCCGCACCACGGGTCGCCTCGTGGAGGTGAGCGCCGACTGCGTCGTGGATCATATGACGGTGGTTCCCGCCGGCTGGGCGCCGGTGCTGCCGTGATCTCGCTTGGCTGGATCGTCTGGGATGCAGCCGCGGTCGCGCCATACCGCGCCAGGAATGGTAGCGGGTGGCGCTCGCGCAAGGTGCCTTTCCAGGTCGCGTTCGACCAGGGCGTCGCTCACCAGCGCGTCGTCATCCGCGATACCCTGCGCGAGGTGATCGGGATATGAGCTCCTATAACGAGGGCAACACGAAATACCGGCTCCAGAACCAGCCGATGAGCCGGCAGTATCGGGTGACGGCCGAGACGTTCATGGCGGGCAAGAAAGACCCGCTCGTCCACTTCGTCACAATCGGCCATCACGAGGTCGACAGCGAGCGGGAGGCAATGGTCGAGGGCGTGAACCGCATCCGCCCCAAGGTCGCACGCGCTGAATCGCTCGCGAAGGGCGTCGACCCGGCGCTCCCCGCTGACCCGGTGATCGACAAGGCGCTCGAACGCGAGCGCGCCCAACGCCGGCATCGGGAAGAAGCGGAGGCAGAGGCCCTCGCGATCAAGGAAGCGGCCGGCGCCTACCTCAACGAGCAACACCCAATGTGGGGGATGTTCTGATGACGAAGATAATCCAACACCCGCGCGAGGAATGGTGCGTGAAGGTGCCGGCGCCGGCATACGAGGCCGCGGTGCAGAAGGTGCTCGAAGGCGGCACCCACCACGAGGTCTTCGAGACGCTTCGCGATCATGGCACGCCGGTGCGTGGCGGTGGTCTGGGCAAATATCCTGCCAGCCAGGCCGCGACAGCGCTGCTTGCTCGTCACGCGGAAGGCATGATCGTTCCTCGTCCGCGCGTCGCCAGGGCGTTCGATGCGCTGCGCGGCTATCGCCTCTCGAAGGCGGAAGCGGAGGACTTGGTCTACAAGATCCTCGCGCCGTGCGTGGCCGGAACCGGGGTCAAGATCCTGCTGGTCGACGAGGACAAGCACGCAGCGAATCGGTCCGGCACATCCAGCGAAGTGGATGGCGGAATGATCGAGATGCTCTCGGCGGATAATCGAGCCATGAAGGCTGCCGGCGGTAAGCTCGCGGAAGCGGCTGCGCACGTCGTTCACCACTATGACGGGCTGCACCGTCTCTCGGCTGCTGCGGCTGCATGGCTCCAGGTCATCGCGAACGAAGGCGGCCGGGGTGATCGACACGCCCCTATGGATGGCACAAGCGAGCGAGCACCCGGCGCCTAGCCGGGGGCGCGTTCCGCCCTGCCACCCTTTCTCCTTGTGCCCTGGCCCTCGCTGCCCACATGGAGCCCTGATCCCTTGCCCTCGGCGAGCCCAGGGCTGCTCTTTCCCATGGTCCAGCGGTCCACTTGTCCACGGCGAGCTCGTCGGTCCTATGGTCCCATGGTCCCTGTGGATGGCAGGACCACCGGAACACCGGCTGATAGGCGGCATCCGGGTAGAGCACTTGACACGTTTTCTAGGACTTCTGCTTGACACGGTTTCGAGCTGGTCGCGAGTCGCGTTGACCGAGTCGTCAGAGGTGCGCGAGGTGTGTTGTTGAAGATATACACCTAATTCGCGTTTTAAGCGTCTCTAGAGCGCTTCAAAGCAAAACCGCACCGAGATAGCTCTAGGTGCGGTTTCAGCGTCTGACGGTGCGTTCTAGCGCAATGCGCGCATGCGTTCATGTGCAACGCTCGCACCATACGCGCACAGCGCTACCACAACCGACACAAGCGCGATAGCGTCGCGCTCAAGCGCTTCGTGGTAGCAGGTCGCGTCTAGAACGACGAACGCACCGACAAAGATAAAGAACACAAAAGCGAGGTGAAACAGAGCGCGCATAATAGAACCTCAAGAATAGAGTTGGTGCGCGGTTGAAGTAACCGCGCACCTAGTTTCGGTTATTTCAAGAAGTCACCGCGAAACATCGCAAAGAAAGCGTTGTCAGTGTGAAGCGCGATAGCGTCGCGGTTCTTCTGCACCGACTTAATCGAACCGAGCCCCAGCACGTCGAGCACGTTGCGCGCTTGCGACGACTGCGTTTCTGCACCGCTAGTCATAGCGACGTGACGCTGGTCGCGCAGATAGTCGACAAGCTCCTGGTCCTTGATGATCGCAGAGAAGTCAGAACCGTTGAGGAACTTGCGGTTGACGTCGTTCGTGATGTCGGTATGTCCGCGGTCGGTTGCGATGATAGCGCAAGCGATGAAAGCGCGCGTCACCTTTTCGAGGCGGTGGCCGAAACCGACGACATACTGCGCAAGCTCGGTTACTTTCTTGAGCGCCTTCGCGTTGAACATCGCGTTGCTTGCGACCTTGCGCTCCACCACGTCGCTTGCAGTGATACCGAGCGCGAGGAAGAACCGAGCAACCGCGACCTCGCTTTTCAGCATGCGGTTACGCTCGCGGACGTAGCTGCTATCCGCGGTCAGCGACAAACCGTTGCTTGCCTCGAAGGTGTCGCGACGTGCGAAGCTATCGTGCAGCGCGGTGACTGCCGCGGTGACAGTCGCGGTGTCAAAAGCAAGCGCGGTGTCGCGAAGCGTGACGGTTTCGGTGTCGGTCGCGGTCGCACCGTCGAGCGATGCAAGAACCGTGTCCACGTCGTCGGTGTCGAGCGCGTCGGTTGCGTCGGTGTCAGCGTCAGCGACCAAAGCGAGCGCACCGAGCGAGTCAGCAATGCGCAGGTTGTTCTTGTTTGCGTAGCGCGTTGCTGCGCTCTTGTTCTTGAAACCGCGCACCGAAACCGAACCGTTCGCGTCAACGAGATTGAAGTCGATCATGGAAGTAACCTTTCTCTAGTGAAGCGGTTCACCGCTGAACCGCACCGCACCGCTGCGGTGTCATCGTTAGAGGAGGTTCTGTGTGTGTCGTCAAACACAATTGCGACTTTTTCAGTTTTCCGCAGTTTTCTGCGCGTTTGCCGACCTGTTTCGAGCGCGAATCACCTAGCTGTGCGCATCGAAAAACGCGCGACTCGTTGCGACTCGGTTGTGTCAGCGCGAATCGCGCTCGCTGGTGGACCGCTGGTCAAACGAATCGCACGCGAGCGCGTGACGCGCGTGCAGGTGCGAGCGCGCACGTAGGCGTAGGCGTAGGCGTAGGCGTAGGCGTAGGCACGACGTGATGCGCGCACACGTAGTATGCCCATGGACCCGTATATGGCGCCCGCCCCATACGGCATCCGACCCATACATCTCCCGAGCCCATGGTCCCGAGAGCTCCATGCAGCCATATGCCCGGTGCGCCATTTCCCATGGGCATCCATGGACGTCATGGGCTCGAAAGATCCCCGCCGAACGATCGGACCTGGGGTGCCTGAAAGGCGTCCGATCATCCGGCGGGGGCAGCGAGCCCGCGCGGAGGGGGAGGGCTCGGGCTCGCCGATCTCTTGGGGGTCAGCCGACCCGAATAACCTGGGATACCTGTTCCACGATGATCTCGGGCACCATGCGGCCCATGATGTCCTTGACCAGATCCGCATGGCTCCAATGGCACCGGATGGACGCGCCGCGCTGGCACACGACAAGCTCGAAGGGCACGCGCATCGGCGAGAGGCCGGGCACGGGGATCGCCATGACGCCGGCCCAGCGCGCCAGGTTCGGCTTGCTCTCATACGGGGCGCCCATCCGGTTGCGCAGCTCATGGGCCGCGGGGATGGGCAGGCGCACCACTTCCATGTGGACGCACTCGTTCATGATTGGATGGCCGTAGGTGGCGACTTCAACCTGCATGGCTTGCTTCCTTCATCACACGAGCACCGCTGCTCGGTGAGATGCTTGTCGCTCGACGCTTGCTGGCATGCGGGTGGGGAAGTTCGGTGAGCTCCAGATGCCTACGACCGCCGGACGCCTGGGAGCCTGGTGCCCATGGACTGCCTGGGGCTCGAATACCCTGGCCGCCATGGCATCTCGGTCCATGGATGCCCATGGGATCGCCGGCCACCACAAAACCCGGCGAGGCATATTGGCTCACCGGGCTCTGGGAGATTTAGATCACCTCCTTTCAGCGGATCAGGAGTTCGGGGATCACGCAATCCTTGATGGCGATGATGGCGAGGATCACCGTGACGATGGGGCCGATGGTGTCCATGTCAGCGTGCGTCTCGTTGCGAGCGCCGGCGGGCGTAGCGGGCACGACGCGCGGCCTTCTCGCCATCGCGATCGGCATCGAACAGCGGGTCCATGCCGACTGCGAGCCCGAAGGCTGCGCGAGCCTCGTTGTCTGCAAGGGCGTCTGCGATGGACATCGACTTGAACTTGGACACTTGAGCACCTCTCTATCTGCACCGCACCGCTGCGGTGAGTTCGAGATAGATGCAGGTCCGAAGGCGTGCGGGTGGCTTGTTCCTGTGGGCATGCGAGCCCGTCTTCGTGCTATCGGGTATCAATCCATGGATGCCCATGGGAGCGATCGAGCCAGGGTGCTTATGGGCGCGTTGATCCCATGGAAGACATGAGCTCCTTGGGCGGCGCGGCATATGCCTGTATGGGTTCGGTCCCGTATATGGGATGCCCGCCGGTGCTCATCGGGATCGTGGAGCTCGGCGATCCCATGGGGCGCGGGGCACAAAGAAAAGGCGAGCTCCGAAGAACTCGCCTTTTCTCCCTCGGCCCGCGGGAAAGGTGACCAGCGGGCGTCGTTGCGGTCTCTTGGATCTAGTGGGCTGTGAGACCGAGATCAATCGTTGTCTGGATGAATGTCGTCCACCAGGGAGACCATGTCGTCCTCGTCCACGCTGTCGGCGACCTCGAAGGCCTCGATCTGCGCGATCAGGTCGGTGATGCCTTCCTGCATCTCCTCGATCTCGCGATCCTTGGCGTCACCGAGGATCTCGGAGCCGACCATCTCTTGCATCTCGGAGCGCATGGATTGCAGTCGATGCTTCCAGTCGCTCAACGTCGGCTTGATGTCACTTGCGTCCATTACTGACCTCGCTCCTACCGTGTGTCGCTGCGTCTGCACTCTATGTAGCGCGCGGTTTCATGGACACCACAGGCTAGTTGACGGCTTCAACCTTGGGTGTGTTGGTGTGGTGGCACGCTAAAACGGGGCCTCGGCTCTCCATGGGACGCCGGCCGCAGCGAGGCCCGCCCGTGTAGGGCACAAATGACAAGGGGCCTTCGTTACAAAGCGAGCGCGCGAATCCACCCCTCCAGCATCACCATAACCCCCATAGGTCCATACGACCGCGTTGCCATACATCCGACGCACCCCGCTCCCACGAGATCCACTATGCCCATGGTGCCATACGAGCATCCTCCCATAGAGATCAGGGTGTCCATGGAAGCGACTGCCTCTGGGGACTTCCTCTATATGCCTGCGTAGATCGTAGAGGGCCTGCTCCTGATGGCGAGCACACTCTCTGGCACTGTCGTGATGATGTCGTCGTCGCCAGGGAGCAGGAACTGCACCAGGCCATCGTCCGGGTCATAGTGCCCTCCTACGACTGCCATCCATCCCGCTCCGTCAATCAGCGCGGAGCACGACTGCTTCTTGGCTACGTCCTCGTTCAGCAGCTTGAGCAGCGGATATAGCTGTTCGACCTTCATTGGCTCTTTCTCGCTTTTGGGCGCCGGAGGCTTATCCGATCCGGTCGGTTATCAGGATGTAGGGCTCGTCGTTGTTGGGGTCGAGCCTAGCGGAGGCGTGATCTGCCGGCGTGCTGTCGGGCGTCGCGGTTCGCAGCATGATCTTGAGGTTGCCATGCTCGGCCTCGATGGCGCGAAGCTCTCTGATGAGGCGTCGGATACGCAAGGCTCAGTCTTTCTGGCGCGCTTCGAGGTGATCCATCGCGACATCGAGGCACAAGGCTGCATGGCCTGTCTCAAGGTCTCCCTTGGCGCGAAGGACGATCGCCGTGTCGGGGAAGCTGTTGAGGCATGCCTTGAGTTCACGGACGGTGACAGTCGGCTTGGGGATTGAGCTGGTATCGCGTGCGGCCTCCCACTGCTCCTGGGCGCTGGGCTGGGGTGCGTTCGTGTAGTCGTTGCTGGTCATGGGGTTCCTCTCTATCCGAAGCTGGCCCATAGAGGGTGTGCTTCCATTGGTGCCGTGTCGATCGCCGATGTGGCCTTGGGGAAGACGTTCTCTTGGATGTCGCTCGGGATGATGACGTAGCACTCCTGGCCTTTGTCATTCGTCCATCCGCACTCCAGGTTGAAGCTCCATGGGTAGGATGCGTTTCGGATGACGCTGACGTGGTGGCCTTGGATCTTCGTGATCGCCGCGGGTCCGTTCAGTTCGGCGAGGGCGTCTCTGGCGTCGGGTGTCAGCCAGATGCTCTCGACCGGGCATCCTTTTGCCTTGGCGAGCGCGAGACCCTGGACAATCTCGTTCCATAGGCGGTCACCCTTCATCGGTCAGTATCCATCCTTGCGCTTCTCGTGGGCGACGCACTCGTCCAGATAGTCGGCGAGGTGGGAGGCCCTGGTGAAGCCCAGGTCTTGCTCCCATTCCTCGGCGCTCATCAGTTCGCCCTTGATGATGCCGGGCTCGGGCCGGTTGAGCCATGCGACGTATTCGGCCAGCGTCCATAGGCCTGGCTTGTCGAGGCCCGGATCGGTCTCACCGATGAGTTCGGTCAGGGCTGCTTGGCGGACGGCTTCGATCGGGCTGGTGAGGCGCAGTTCCAGCTTCGCCTTGTCCGTCATGTAGAGCGAGAGCGTTGCCATCGGTCAGCGCTCCACCGCGTTGGCGATCTGGGCGAGGGTGGTCTCGAACTGCTCGTATTCGTTGGCGCCGTCTGCCTTGCCCAGGAAGACGAACTGCTCGACCCCGTTGCGGCGCGGGAGGTCGACCCTGACGCTGATACGATCGCCGGCGTAGGCCTTGGACAGGTAGCCGACCATGTTGGCCGCCATCAGCTGCGCGTGATCGGTGTTGCCGTCGAGGCTGATCTCCGCGGTGAACGCCTCGGCCGCATAGGCTTCCATGCCGTGCTCTGCCGCGTGCTGCGTCCAGACCTTGATGACGATCTTGTCCATGGTCGTTCCCTTCACCATCGAGCACCGCTGCTCGGTGATTCAGGTATGGTCTGCCTGTTCGGTGGATGCGGGTGGGCTATTGCTCCTGATGATGGGCTCCTCGAAGGCGCACACGTTCAGCTTGACGACGCGCGGCTTCTCCCATGCCGCTGAACCTCGTCTTGTTGTTGAGCAGCACGCTCCACCGACCGTCTGGCTGGCGCCTAACGGACCAATCCTGTTTCACGGTCATGCCGCCTCCACCTCCGCATAGGAGTTCGCCTCGTTCGCGATGGTGGTCGCCACATGGTCCATGCGATCGAACCGATCCCAATTCTTCCATGCCGTGATGAGCTCGGCGTTTTCGGCCTCTGTCTTGACGCCCATCCCGTAATAGTCGCCGTGGTGCTTGTCCGCGCCGATGCCCAGCAACAGCATGGCGTATGCCGCGGGCCAGTATTCGATCTCGGTGACGGATCGCATGAGGTCCAGCAGGTTCATGGGCGCCGGCCCTCCAGCTCCAGGTCGATTTCGTCGGTGATGACGCCTTGGGTGTCGTAGAGGCCAGGGTGCATTGCCTCCAGGTCGATCTCCTCCACGGGGCGCGGTTCCGGTTTCGGAAGCCAGCCGGCGGCGATCAGCCCGCGGACGCTGTTGGTGGGCTGGATGTAGCCGCCCTCCTCGACCATCAGGTCGGCCTGGATCAGGAGCGAGCGCAGGGTGATCCACTCCGGGTCCGTCAGCTCCTCGATCTTGAGCGCCTCGCCATTGTCCTTGCCGGCGTCGATGGTGCGCCTGGTGAGCGCTGCCTCCTCGGGCGTCATCCGATCTGGGGTTCTCATGCCTTGTGCCTCGTTCGCAGGTAGCGTGCCGCTTCCCTGATGCCGCTGATCTCGAAGGTGGTGAGGGGTCGGCGCTCCGCAATGTCGGCCGCGTCTTCCAGCACCCGCACGCGCACCATGTCCCTGCCGCGTTCACCGTCCTCGCCGGTCTGTGCCTTGAGCCAGGCCACGCATGCGTCGAGGTTGTTGGCGACGAAGTCCTTGTCCGACTCCTGGGAGCCATCGGGATCGTCATCGTCGAGCGGACGCCTCGGGTTGATGGTGGTCATGCTTTCCGCCTCCGCATCTGTTCCGCTTCGAGATCCCGGCGCCGCACCACGTCCTTGGTGCTGATGCCCTGGCCGATCTCCTCGCATGCCTGGTAGTAGTGGTCGAGGCTCTCCAGTTCGAGTTCGATGTCGCCATCGTTCATCTGGCTGAGCGGGAAGCGCCACATCGGCGCCTTGCGCAGTAACTCCAGCACTTCGAGCGCCCACTGGTCGCGCGAGTTCAGGTCGCCATCGCCGCGCTCATGCAGCTGGCGATCAAGGTCCGACGCATGCGCCATGGTGAGCGCTGCCAGCAGGGTCGTCGGGACCGGCGTGATGGGGGTGACGTTCATGCCTTTTCTCCTGCGGTCACCGCTGACCGCGTCATTGTAGTCGCACGTCGCCTGCTGGGATGCGGGTGGGCAAGGTTGACAGAGAGACGGCTTTTCTCGTCAACTTAGGACCAACAACCGTCATCCATGGCGTCTCTAAGTCGTTGAAAAGGGGAGCTTTCGCCTACTCGTCACCGATCCGCGGCCTTGGCCCTTCTCGCGTGCTTTCGTGCCTACTTGCTCCCCATGTGATCGAGCGCAGATGGGGCTGTCGCTTGGAGACCCCTTGTCACTCGACCCTTGGTGCCCGTTGGGCTTTGGTTCCCCCGTAGGGGGTTTTTGCGTGTCGCTGTATGCGGCTGGCCTGACGCCGCTGTTTCAGCCTGGCTGCCTAGAAGGCCGAGCCTGGATCGGGGTAACGCATGCCGTTCTCCTTGTTCGCCTCGCTGCGTTGTGAGTGCCGCTCTACACAAGCCCGCGTCGATTACGGTCGGCGGCGATCCTATTCACGGCGGTCACTTGGGGCCGGGCGGTTGTCGCGGGACGCCAGCCCTGTCGCTATCGCGTTCCCTGCCAGCCTTCACGCATGGCGATCTCCTTGTTGGCCGCTCCCCTGGTGGCTGGTTGAAGCGGGGAAGGGTGCTCTCGGTGGAACAGTGCCTCCCCGCGGGGATGTCGGTAGCGCTTGTCGGTGCCTGTCGGGCGCCACTCCGGTCGGCGTTTGGGCGCAGTCGTGCGATTGTCGCGGTAATAAGATCAGCGGGTGCGCGAGTTCATGGTGACCTCCTTTCGTTTGCGTTTTTGCGCATCGCGCTCTCTATGTGTGTGTTATCAACCACACGCTTGCTGGACGCAAGCGGGAATTGCGGTGCTCAGAACAGCCCGTAGAGCGGGTTGGTCTCCATGGACGCCCGGTCAGCGAGGATTGCCGCGTCCCGAGCCTGTCTCTGCCGCTCGATCGCTAGGTGTCGATCATAGATGCCGCAGCGAACGCGCTCGGCCGCGTTCCATCCATCGAACGTCAGCTTGTAGCCGTCACCGCCGCCATGCTCATTGCCGGTGGCCTCGACCAGCCGGCTATCCAGCAGCTCTTGGAGGTGGGCGGTCCATCCGAAGAAGCGCTCGATGGGCTTCTCGTTCCCGATCAGCCAGCCGCGCAGCAGATTGAAGGCGAGCTCCGACAGGTCATCGACCCTCAAGTCCACGGGGTTGCGCGGCAGCTCGACCATTCCGCCTACCACGCGCAACCCTTCCGGCGTGCGCTCCATCAGCTGCCGGCTCCATAGGTGCGGCAGAAGCGATCCCACGTCTCCTGAGTGTAGGGCGAGCGGTGAACCATCTGAGGCATGCCCTCGTCGTCCATGAAGACGCCGTTCACAAGGATACAGATCCGCCACTCGAAATCCGTGTGGCCGCCGGGCTGGTGCTGCCAGCTGATCTTGCGTTTTGCCTCGGCGAGCGTGCAAGGCTCGAGATCGAGGACCATGTGGGCGCCAGCTGATCCCTTTGGCCGACCCAGGACGTAATACTTGCTCACCCCATGATCCCCTTAACCAGGAACGCAAGGACGCTGGGGTGATCCAGCTGCCCGATGTTCGCGAAGTTGTTGTGGCCGCCGGTGTAATCCTTGCGGCCGTTGCAGGTGCGGATCATGATCTGGTTCATCAGCCCGCCCACCTGGACGTAGATGCGCTCGCCGTGGAGCGTGGTCTCACCGCGGCTCGCCGGCCCCGCCAGGTTGGTGCGAAGGTCGAACGTGCCGGGCGTCAGCCCCAGATCGGCCGCCAGCTTCTTTAGCCTGGCCTTGGCCTCGCGGTGGAACGCACGCTTGGCGCGCTCCCCCTCGTCCGAGTAGCCGTCGACGTCGCGATGCCAGTCGATCTTCGCCATGTCAGCGCACCTCGCCATAGCCGGCGCGCAGGCGCAGCGGCTTCTTCGCCTGCTTCTCGACAAAGGCGTCGATCAGCGCGGGCACCTCGACGGGCTCGCCTTCCCCGCGAACCAAGCGGTCCCATTCGTTCTTGGTGATGCCGGTGGACGCGCCGATCGCCAGCTTGGTGATGGTCCCGCCGCGTGCGTGAAAGTCCGCAAGCATCTGTTCCGTAATCATCGTGTCACCTCTCTCGCCGAGCACCGCTGCTCGGTGACTCAGTTGTGCTCGATCAGAACGATGGGTGCGGGTGGCTTCCGAGCGACGCTCAATGCTCTGAAAGTGCCGCTCGGCTTCGCACGGTTCTCGTGATGGCGTCGGAGAGGGATAACATCGCCGCGATCTCCTCGGCGGCAGCGGCGCGGTCATACGCTGTCCAGAGGTGCGCAAGAGCGTCCTCATGCCACTCGATGCGGGCGGCAAGCCGCACCTGATCCACCAATGGTCTCGTTCCTGCCATCCGACTCGTCTCCATGTTGAGCCGCTCTGTGCGGTCCACAGACCGCATGTGTCAACGGATGACCGCACAAATTGCGGTTGGCAGCCCGCACCGTACGGTCTATGTCCCATATCATGACGGACAAGAACGCCATCTTGGTCGACCGGATCGACGCGCGGTTGCAGGCCCTTGGGATCAGCGATCGCAAAGCGTCGTTGCGAGCGATCAACAAGCCCGATCTCATACGAGACATTCGCCGCGGCAAGAACCGCTCGGAGCTATCGGCGCTGGCTCGTGCGCTGGAGACAAGCGTCGATTATCTGGAGGGCCTGACGGACAACCCGGCTCGCCCCGGCGCCGTCGACCAGAGCCAGCCGGCTGCGCCCACGATCCCCAAGCCCGATGAAATGGAGCGAGACATTCCCGTCTTCGGCACCGCCTTGGGCGCGGAAGTCACGTATTGGAGCGAGCACGATGGCGACGTGGCCGTCGAACAGACCGATCTGAACACAGGCGAGGTGATCGACTATTTTCGCCGACCGCCCGCCCTGCGCGATCGTCGGGACGTCTACATGCTTTACACCGCCGGCTCGTCTATGGCTCCGGCATTTGAGGAGGGCAGCCCAATCCCGGTGGACCCGAAGCGCCCGCCGACGATCGGCAGCTATGTCGTGGTCTACCTGCGCGATCGGGATGATGAGTTCGCCGCGGGCGTCCTCATCAAGCGCCTGGTCAAGCGGAGTGCCAGCTTCATCGAGCTCCAGCAGTTCAACCCGCCGGCCACATTCCGCCTGGAGCCGCGCCAGTATCGCGCCGTTCATCGCGTGATGCCCTGGGAAGAAGTGCTCGGCGTGTGAGTTCGGGCGGTCGATTTTAAGCGTCTGTGAGCGCTTCGGGCGCGCGAGCGGTGTCTGTGGTGGTCGCGCTACGTTTTCGCGCTGTGCGCGCGTCTGTGCGCGGTTTTCGGTGTGGTGCGGTCGCATGTCAGAACGTCGCAAAGATCGACGCGATGGGATGCACCTTGCGACCGACATTCTCGACCCAGCATGGCGCGTCTTCGCACCCATAGATCGAGCCGTCGTCCTCGTAGCAGACCAGGCTGTTGCGAAACGCCACGGGCCTGGGATCGGGCATGCCGGCGGGCCGCGCGTCGGGATCGAACGTCACGAGGATGAAGCCAGACACCCGCTCGGCGGTGCAGGGCGTGCCGTCGTTGAACTGGACGGGCTTCGACCAATCCACGGGAGGCCGCTCGGTGAACTCGTCGTATCGGCTATGGGCTGTCGTTCCGGCCATGTTGAAGCGGATCAGCAGAGCCTCCGTGGACTCGAACTCGGATAGGCGGGGCATCAGACTTCCACCTCGAAGCCCATGACGCGCAGCAGATTGGTCTTCGCCAGCGCATAGCGCCGCTCGATTGCCGGGTGATCGTCGGGGTGCGCGCAGCCCTTGAACGCCAGATCGTCGACGGCGCGCTCGAACCGGGTGACGGCGGCCAGCGCACGGCGGCGCTCATTCTTCGTCATCGTCGAGATCCTCGGGCTCGGGGAACACCTCGTCGAAGCTGGCGAAGTCCTCACCGATGGTCAGCGTGAACTCCTGGCCGTCGTAGAGGCTGGTGCGCGCCAGCTCGCGATCGACGGCGTTACGCACGGCGATGAACAGGTCGTGCCCGCCGAACCCTTCGCCGTAGAGGGATTCGGCCTTACGAAAGCCGCGGCGCATCAGGTGCAGCGCGTCCTCCAGGTAGATGTCGACGTCAAAGTCCTCGGGGATCTCGGTCGCGTCACCCTCGCGCTCGATGTTGCGGCGAGCGTAGGTGAGGATTGAGCGGAACTCGTCATCGAACAGATGCTCGGGCTCGGGCTCGATGTGCGTGGAGCCGGGCCAATATGCCTCGCCCGTCAGCTCGGTCGCCATGCGGGAGATGTCGAACGCGACGTGCTCCTCGGCCGTGTATGCGCTGCCGACGAAGCGATCCTTGTTGAGCATGTCGCCGTGCCGGCCGCGCACCTGCCAGAGCGCTCCGAGCGCCTCCAGCTCGTCGGGCACACCGCCGATCGCCTCGCATCCGTTCAGATGCTCCAGCACGTCATGCGCGACCAGGAAGCCCGAGCGCGCAGCCATGAACCCCTCGAACTTGGTGTCCATGCCCTTCGGCGCCAGGCCGGGCTCGCTGTCGTATTCGTCCTCGACTGCCACCAGGGTGATGGTGCGGGTGGTCATGGCGCCACCTTGCGCCAGATACCGCCCATCGGCAGCGACATGCGCCCCTTCTCGTCGGCGGTGAACAGGTCGAAGGTCGGAGTATCGACCCAGCCATGTTCGTTGCTCCAGGCGAGATCCAAGTCAGCCTCGCAGTAGATCGCCCACATCGTCTCGTCCTTTCTCACCGCGCACCGCTGCGCATGTGAGTGTCATTGCACACGCACTCTAGGCGTGCGCTTGGGTTGTCGGAGGGGCGAGAAGGGGAACGCACTCGCCTGTCTGGAGGGCGACCGCGCGTTGGATGAACGTGACGCTGCGGTCGCCTTCGCCGCTCTCAATGCGAGCGATGCTATCCTCGCACCAGGCGACGTAGCGATCGAGGTTGTTCACCCGCGTGCCGCTCTTACCGCCGGTCGCGACGTATTCGCGAGCCTCGGCGATGCACGCCTTCTCGTTCTCGATGAACCAGGCGCGCGTCGCGGCGATCGTCTCGATCGTAAGCGTGACGGGTTTGCCGTGGACGCGGACGATCACGACGCGCTCTCCGGGATGACGCACTGCGGATCGCTGTGGTCGAACGCCGTGCCGGTGCAGCGCCCGCGATCGCTGTCGCGGTTGTAGCGCCAGCCCGTCGTCACGGTGCCTTCACCGATCGGCGCGGGGACTGTCTCGCCGTCATCAAAGCGGGCGCACTCGTACCCCTTGAAGCCGCCAAGCTCCACGCACGTCACCGTCTTGCCCTCGTGGGTCTGGTAAGCCTTGCCGACCTCGAACGCCTTGGTGGGGCCGCGCGCTTCGAGGAACGCCTTGCGGCGCGCTTCCTGGGCGAGATACTCAGGCGTGTAGGCGCCGTTCTGCCAGACGATCATCAGTAGATCTCCACGGAGCTGTCGTTGATGGTCATGCCATCGGGGCTGGTGCCGGGGTCGAGGATCATGCGCAGGCAACCGGACAGGTCGGGCTCCTCCCGCGTGCCGATCATCCCGATCTCGTCGTCGCCCAGCTCACCGCTGGCGAGAACGCCATCCGCGCGAAGCTGCTGGACGGCGCGATCCCACAGGGCCTGCGGGTCGTCGATCGAGACGTGAAGGGTCACGTCGGCGTGCTGCTCGCTCACGACGCCAGCTCCAGGCTTTCGATCTGCGCCAGCGGCAAGTAGAGGGGCGGGCGATCGGGCTGCGAGAGCACGATGACCTCGAACTCGTGGGTGAATGACGACGACCCCTTGAGGCCCTCCCATGCGCGGTCACGGATGACGTCGCCCGTCCTAGTGCGGATGTGGAGCGTGTAGCCCTCGCCGGTGTCGAGGTTGCGCTCGATGTCGTCGATCACGCTGCGGAACGTCCGGTGGTTCATTGTCTCGTCCTTTCGATCAGCGCACCGCTGCGCTGCATCGTCGTTATGTGTCCGGTGATTGGTGGATGCGGCTGGCTTCGGTCAGAACATGCCCCACAGCGGGTGGCTTTCGATCGCTTCCTGCTCGCGCGCTTGCTCGGCCTCGGCATACTTGGCGTCGTTGATCGCCTGCTGCCGGCGCATGTCGGCGGCGTCCCTGGCCTGCGCTCGCGTCCGTTCGATCCGCTCCAGTTCCCGCACCGCGCGATCTTGCTGCTCGGTGAGCGAGACGGATGCGCCGGCGCGGTTCATCAGCGCCGCGTGGTGTGTGAGCCATGGCGTGCCGTCCGCCTTGTAGTAGATCGGCTTGGAGTTCTCCCGATCGGCGGTGACCATGAAGCGGACGCCCTGGCGAAACTGATCCGCGAAGTGTCGCCGGGTGTCGCGGTCGATGCGCTGGCTGGACAGCGGGATGTAGGTGCCGGTGTCGCTGAGCATGGCGCGCAGGTAGACGTCCGGCCCATACGAGCCGCCGTCGACATCAGGCCGCGGCACCATCTTGAGCGGGCGGGTCCAATCGACCATCAGAACGCGCCCCACAGGGGTTGCTCGCGCATGCGCGTGGCGTCGGTGCTTGCGGCCATGCCAGCGCCCAGCTTGCGCCAGACGAGTTCACCGCGGCGGTCGCGCATCTGCACCATGCCCGGCTCCTTGGCGACGGCCAGCTTCGTCTCGGGTGGCTTGCGGTAGCGGCCACCGCGCTCGAAGTGGCTACGGTCACGCGGCTCAGTCAGCTCGAAGGCCGGCATCTTGGCGCGGCAGAGGTCGTCGTGGACGATGAGCACGGCACGGAGCCCGGCGAGCGCGCGCGATGCTCCCTGCGCGGCCTGGCCCAGCTGACGCAGCGCCTGGTTCATGGCGTGCGTTTTGCCCCAGCGGTGCGAGCCCAGGCTCGCCATCATGGCGCGCTGGTATGGATATAGAGCCGGTGCCGGCATGATGGGTTGCGGGGCGCTCATCAGAACATTCCGAAGAAGGGGGATTCTTCCATCTCCGCTTTCTCGGCTTCGGCTTTCGCTTCGGCCTCGATCATCGCGGGGGTGATCTCGACCAGCTTGATCTGGCGAGGGTCAGCGGGTTGCAGGCGCGGCCACGACCAGCCGAACCGCTTGCCGTTCTCGTGCGTCAGGACCAGCCGCGTGCCGTCGTTGTCGATGCGGCCGGCTACTGGCGCGGTGCCGTCCGCGAAGCGCAACAGCGGCATCTGGGTGTTGACGATCCGCGGAGCGCCGGGACCGCGGGCGCAATCGAGCGTGCCGTCCGGGTTGACCATGACGGGCTTGGTCCCACCCAGCTTCGGCATCGTGCTGCGGTTCCAGCCGCGCGGTTCATGGTGTCCGACCACCATGTATGCGGACAGCTCCTCGCCCTCGCACACCCGGCGGAACTCGGTCGGGTCCAGGTGACATGCGGTGCCATCATCCCACTCGATCGGGAAGCGCCAGTTCAGAACAGTCCCCACAGCTCGCTCCCTTCCATTTCAGTGGTGTCGATGGGCTTGGCCGGAATGAAGGGCTCGTCGAACGTCGTGTCGCGAGCGCCGCCGGCAATCAGCAGCTGGGACAGCCACTCATAGGTCTCGACGCGGGCGCCGCGTGCGCGGGCGTTGACCGCCTTGCTGGTGTCGTGGCGCGATGCGACCAGCACCGTGCAGTTCTGCGCCTTGTCGGTGACGCGGTGGCCGGCGGCGGTGATGCGCGCCTCCCACTCGGGTCGCGTGACCAGGACACCGTTCTCGTTGCCCTTGCCGGTGAGACAGATGACCTCGGCCATCAGAACATTCCCCACAGTGGATTGCTGGAATGGTCGCGCTCGGCGGCGACAGCGAACTCGGCCGCGCGCTTTTCGCGCAGATGGGTGTTGATCGCGTCCTTCGGGTCGACCCACTCGGTCGATAGGAAGACGCTGTCCTCCGGCACGTTCTCGACCTGGCCCCAGGGACAGCCGTCTACCGGCTCGCCAGACGACAGGTAGAGGAAGCCGGTGCCGGCGTGATTATTCATCGTGTCGAGCCAGACGCTCCCACGCGGACCATAGCCGGTCACGAACAGGCGACGCTTGGAGCCTGCTGTCTGAACGGGCTTAGTATAGTCGATCATGCTGCCTACCTCCTTTCGCGTGTGTGTCATCGACCATGCACGGAAGGCGTGCAAATGGCGTTCGCCTGGATTATCGGAGCCGCACCATGCACATGCGCTTGCCGCGAAAGAAGGCGGGCAGTCCCATGCTGAACACCGACCACCATTGAGCCCGAAGCCAGCTGCTCGTGCCGCGCGCTTGGTGCGGACGATCCTCTGCCCACACCATGTAGCGATCGTTCATACCTGCCGTCACCGTCACCTCCTGTCGGTCACCGCTGACCGTCTGTGTGTGTCAGTAGACACGCATCACGATTCGCACAAGTGGGTTATGCGCTGCTCACGTCCTCTCCGGTGAGGTTGCGGCGAGCGATGTCGTAGGCGTTCATGGCCGCATCCTTCTCGGCCTCGTCGTAGCGCTCGCGCGTCAGCAAGTTCACGAGGCGATCGGCAGCCTCGACGAACGGCACCACCAGGTCTCCCACGGCGTTGGCTGCGGCGTCGATCGGCTTACCCATCATTCTTCTCCCAGAGCGGCGTCGGCGCGTTGGTGAACGCCATTGCGATCGCGGGCGCGCCAATGAACGGCAGCCAGGCCACCAGCCAGGCGACCGAACCGCCGGACAAGATCAGGGTGGCAACGTGCAGCATCAGACCGAACGTCGCCAACATGAAAACGCACGTCGCGATGGACGCTACCAAACCCCTCAATGCACAACTCCCAGCGACGCTACTATCTCGCGGTGAGTGTGATATGTGAGCAACACGGTAGGATGCAAACCGGGTTAGGTGCGCTGGATGATCTTCTCGATCTCGCAACCGCCCACCGTCCAGCTGTGGTCCGCGCGAGCCAAGACGCCAGACTTCGACAGTTCGACAAGCTGCTCGCAGTTGTCGATCACGCCGATGCCTTCGATCTCCTCGCCCGCGAGCGCACGATCGGTAACGTCGAGGAAGCGGCGGTATTGCTCAGCCCTCTTGATATGCTTGCACTCCACCGCGATGTGCAGAGCCTCGTGTTGATCCACGGCCAGGACGGTTATCGTCTTGTAGCCTCGGTTCCAGATGACGAACAAACGGCGCAAGCCATCCCCCAAAATTGCGATAACCTGGGGGTCCGCGACCAACCCGGAAGTGGGCTCATGGCGCATCAACATGTTGTTCGACAAGAGGAGACCCATGTCACATTGGGAAACCATCAGTTGAGACGCTCGCGGAGCGCATCTACCGCTTCGTTGTCCAGCCCCTCGTGCGAACCCCCGTTGGTCGCGATGTCCCACTCCTCGCTGCTCGCGCCACCCAGACGCTGCCAGAGTCGGAGCGCGGCCAGCAAGGTATCACGTTCAGGTCCGACAATCGAGACGGGTCCGAGCCCGCTTTCCTGCGGCTTGCCCTCCGCATCGTAGTTCCGCGTATTGGCGTATTCGGTGTCGCCAACTTCGTCCACTACATAGCCCCGCCGCTCCTCGGCGTCCTCGGAGCAGAGATAGCCGGTGCCGACCTGTTGGTGGACCGAGAGCGCCATCACAGGGTTGACCAGCCCGGCCACGCCGAAGCGAACGATGGAGCTGTCCGGGAACAGCGCATCAGCCTTGGCGATGGCGTCGGCGTGGTTCTCGGCGTCGACCGCGAACTTCGAGCGGACGGTGTGATAGATGTGGACGAAGTGGCGTTTCACCTGGGTCTCCTTACAGCAGCGCCTGGTTGTCGAGGTGCGGGAGCCAGGTCACGAGACTCTGCACCGCGGCGACGTCCAGATCGGTGTCGCCGTTGACGAGGCCGTTCGGCCCATCGACCTCGCGGCAGATGAACGCCTTGCCGGCGATGATGTCGGGGAAGCCCTTCACGTTGAAGTGGAAGTTCTCCTTCAACTTCCCCTCCTCGTCGATCCAGAGGATCTCAGCCTCATCACCGAGGGGCGCCATCACCCGCTCGATGTTGCCGCCGACCATCTGCTGCATGGACGTGAGGTTGTCGTCGATCGTGTCCGCCTGGATGGTCTTCGCCTCCGGGTCGACCACTATCACAAGGATCTGATCGCTCATGGTGTCTCCTTCAAACGCGCGCTTTCGTGCGTGCGTGTGTGTCATCAAACATGCAGACGTGGGGAGCAAATGGGCAAGCCGGTCGCGGCTAGTCGTCGGCGACTGCCCGCAGATACATGCGCATGTGCTGACGTCCCGGCGCCGGCAAGGTGCGGTTTAACTTCGCTTCCGCGTCCGTGATGAAGCGGTCCTTGGCTTCGCCATGGAGCGGCTCGGCCAAGCAAGCGATGGCAGCGCGCATGACTGCGCGCTGCTCGATTAAGCGGGAGACTTCGGTGCCCATGTTGCATGGGCTAGGTCTGTGTGTGTCAGCGCGTCAAGCGGTGGACTGGTCCGACCGTTGGGATTTATCGCCGATCTGGTCGAGCGCAGCGAGGAACAGCATGCCCAGGCCCTGCTCGACGGATTTGGAGCCGGCGGTCCAGCTGTAGACGTTCTTGCCGAAGACGGCCCAGCCGTGATTGTCGGCCACCTCGCCCAGGCGACCGATCGCCGCGGAGAGCACGGGGGCCAGCTTCTTCGGGTCCAGCTCGAGGATCTCGGCCGACAGGTCGCGCGTCGATGCCTCGGGTACAGCCACAGCCCCGCCGGGAGGCGTCCATCCCAGCTTGCGAGCGAGCGCCTCGAAACGGGCCATCTGGGTCTCGCGCATCGGAGGCTCGGGCGGTGCAGGAGCCGGCGCTTCCGCGGTCTCGGGCTCGTCGGGGTGACCGACCAACATCTGATCCTTGGACGCCTCGCCCGGCCGCACGTCGAACTTGTTCAGCCATTCGATGAGGCTCGGCTTGTCGGTGGGGACTTCGATCGCCTCGTAGTCCGCGCCGCCCTGGGCGGTCTTTGCGTCGGCCTGGGTTCCTGACCAGATGCGGCCGAGTGAGCGATAGAGCTTCATCGTGTAAATCCCGGTGCTTTGCCGCCCGCAGGCGTGATCGTGGGTTCTCCGGTGACACCAAGGACGCCGCCCATCCCGAAGTCTTGCACGCCGGTGTTATGGTCGGATCGGTAATCCTCGAGCTGGTCGGCGGTAGGATCGCACCAGTTGGCCCAAGCGATCGCATCAATGGCTGCCCTCTCCGGTGTTTCCGCTTCAATGCGACAGCGGAGCACCATGGGCACGTTGATGTCGAACATGGGCATCAGCGGTCCTCCCCCTGTTGCGAGGCGCGCGGCATCGCGGCGAGGGCGGCGGTCAATTCATCCAGCACCGCTTGCGGAACTTCTTGGTAATCGTGCCATATCTCGCCGCCATCGCCGATGGCGTATTCTACGCGACTGCCCCGCCGATCGGCGCCTTCAAGCACCGCTTTGGCTGCGAGCACCACCCGCTCCACGTCCTCCGCGTCGGCGCGCTGCCGGGTGAACTCGTGGTGGCTGTCATCGAACGGCGCATGGGTGAAGTGCCCAACACCCTTGCCGCACTCCGCGCACATCTCCCCGCCTGCCGAGGCCTGTGGGCCGACGAGGGCATGCTCGTCGGCTATACCGTTCCAGTACGCCCCGCTGAGCATCCCCGCGAGGCGCTTGGCATTGCGGAAATGATCGTCGCGTGCGTTACGAAGTCGGCGATTTTCCTCCCGCAGCCGCTCAAGTTCTCCCGCGCCCTGCGTGGGTGCGGCGGCGAGCGAGCGCCCGTGCCGGATGCAGTTGAGCGCCATAGCTTTGAGGGACACATGCTTCGCATCCAGCGACGGAGTTTGCATATCGTCCAACCAATGATCCGCTTGCGCTTGGGCGTAAGCCTCGTCTCCCGCTCCCTCCGCCGCTGCGGGCTGGGTGGCGAGGCGGTGGCGAGCGTCCGCCACATCGGCTTCCCGCGTGTGATAGAAAACGCCGCTTTCACGAGGCTCGATGCCATAACGCTCCAGCAGCAATGCCGCCTGATTTACGGCGGACCCAATCGCGGCCGGGTTTCCAGCAGAGCAGTCCAGCACGAACGCCAGCAACTCCGCCTCTCGATCAGCGGCAATCACCTCCACCGCGCTCGTCTCGGGTTGTTCGCTCATGCCGCCGCCGCCGCGTTGTCGTTGACTGCGGTCGGCAGAACGCCGGTCACCATCAAGCAGTTGAGCGCGGCCTCGCCGACGAAGGTCTGAACCTTGAAGCCGTTACCGTAGTCTCGGGTAAGCAGGCCGAAGATCAGCCCGTGCAGATAGTAGAGCATCGCTCACCTCCTTGTTGTGCGTGTCAGTGTAGATGCACCGCACGCGCAAGTCGGGTGGCGAGTGACCACTCCGACCTGGATTATTGCAAAGCCTTCAAGCGCTCGGCTGCCTGCTCGGCGGCACAGCCCCTGTCGGCGAACACGGATGCGCAGGGGTCGTCGCGCGTTTCCATGTAGTTGAAGGCCAGGAACGCCACGACGGCGATCGCTGCCAAGATCCACGCGGTCTGCTGTCCGCGGGTCATTTCCTTGCGCTCCGGCGCCGGCCCGCCGCGGCCATACATCAGGCGATGAAGGCGCCCGCGGCTGTTCTGCTGGTCCATGTATGTATCCCTCGTGTGAGGGTTGGCACATACACCCAGCGCTGGCGCGAAGCCAAGGGTCGGATCAGCCATCGTCGAGCGTCTCGAAGAAGCGATCGCGGTGGAGGAGGCGACGCAGCTTGCGGGGCGCAGCGGTGATGTCGCCGCCCCAGCCCTCGCGTGCGGAAACGCCGCCGAGACCTTCACCGCTGATGTGGCCGCCAAAGCCTTCGTTCGTCATGGTGTGCATCGTCATTGCCTGCTGTTGCTGTTGCATCGCTGGTATCTCTAGTCCTGGTGTCAGTCGGGTGGGTTATGCGTCGTCGGTGTTGGGCTGCGAGCGCACGAGGATGGCAAGGATGTCGTCAGGGTCGACGATCAGAAATCCGCCGTTCTTCTCCAGCGCCAGCTCGACGGAGTGCTGCTTGTTGCGCAGTCGCTGGATGCGGTGCGAAGTGGCCTCGCCGCGGATGATGACCTGCGGTTTCTCGCCAACCTTGATCGCCGCGGAGAGGCGCTGGAGCTTGTAGGTGCTGGACGTTTTCACTTCGGGAGATCCTCGTTCAAGTCTTGGCCGTTGCGGTCGGCCGGCTTCGCCTCGTGCCCGTTGGCGAAGATGATGGTGTCGGCCGAGTGGAGCTCGCGGCGCATCCGCGGATCGTTGACCCGGTGGATGAAGCTGGGCTCGCCCCAGATGCGCACCGCTCGCATGTATTCATCGCCTCGGAAGCCGACGAAGTGCAGCGCGGGCCTTAGCGGACGTCCATCTGCCAACATGCTGGGTCGCCCTCTCGCCAATCGTCAGTTACGGCCAAGCACAGGCAGTCGGCCCGGTGCGAACCAGCAGCGCGGAGAGCGGCATCAACCTCGATGCGCTCCTCTGCCTGCCATCGCTTCTCCTGCTCACGTCGGTTCACCAGAGATCCTCCGAGAACAGTTGCGTCGGGTGACGCGAACCATGTTCGATCAGAGGTTGGCGACCGGCCACTGCGATCTTGAGCGCCTCCTCGCGACTGACGAACCGACCACGGCTTGTGAGAAAGCCCTGGTCGTGCGCGGCCACGCGGATGCCGCGAGCTGACAAGGGGTGCAGGAGCGTTCCGTGTCGAGCTGGCGGCGGTGCGCTCACCGTGAGGAAGTCGGGATAGGTGCGCTTGCCCATCCACATGCCCTCGCAAAACGGCTCGCCTACGGGGAAGCGCACCGCCGCGGCGACGATTTTCTCGCCCCAGCGTGCGGCCTCCTCACGCTCCTCGTCTGTGAGCACCGGTTTGCTGGCCCGATCCGCCGCTTGCATCGCCCGCTCGGCGGAGACGCGCACGGTCTCGCGAGTGATTGGGGCGCCGCAGCCGGGCACCTGCGTCAACTCCCAGGGAGGTAGCGAGCATGCCTCACAGAAAGTGCCGCCGATCTGACAGATACCCATCAGAACATGCCCCACAGCGGGTTGTCTTCGAGGACCGCCGCCTGCTCGACGCTCAGCGGACCCTTGGTCGCCTTCGCCGCGATCGTTGGCTTCTCGTAGGCGAACTGCTCGGCGCAGAACTTCACGGCCTCGCGGCTCTCCCACAGCTTGCCGTTGAAGGTCTGCCGCAGTTCCGTCTGACCGTTCGCGCTGGGCACGATCAGGTGGAAGGTGTCGGTGCCGCGATCGAACGCCACGTCTATCAGCTTGTGGCGCCAGGATGCCTTGCGCCGGCCGCTGGTCGTGTCGCGGGGCAGGAGGCACAGGCTCTCGAACTGCGGGCCGCGCGTGCCCTGCGGGCCGATGCCGCACAGCTGGATCAGCTTGGCCGCTTCTGCTCGGCGCAGCTGGGCCTTGGTCTGCCAACCCTGAGTGTCGAAGATGCCGTTCCAGGTGCTCGCGAACAGCCAATCGCCGGCGGGCTGCTGGATCAGGCGGAAGTGGTGCCCGTTCCGATTGACGAACAGGATCGGGCTGTCTTCGTAGAAGCCGCTGCGATCGAAGTGGAAGATGTGTGTGTCGTCAGACAGCGAGGTAGCGTAAGGCGCACCGCGCGCAGCGACCACGTCCTTGACTGTCTCCAGGCCCTGTTCAGCGATGCCCATGTGAACCTCCTAATGGTGAACCGCTTCACCGCTTGTGTGTGTCAGTTAGCACTCACAAAGATTCGCGCAAGTGGGTATTTTCAGCGATCGGTTTGCGCGGTGCTTTTCAGTGATGGTGCGCGGTGCGCTCAATTTCGCGCTGTGGTGCGCTGTGAGCGCGATTCTCGCGTCTTAGCTAGTGCGACCTAGCTAGAGCGGTCGCGCGTCTCTGTGACGCTTAAAATCGACCGCCCTTGTTACGCTTGCGCCCGCTGGTCTGAATGACTGCGGGCTGGTGTTGAATGAGAACGCCCGCGCCACCGCAGACGCACGGCCAGTATTCGAGCCCACGGGCGAACGTGACGATGTTGCCCGAGCCTTTGCAAACGGGGCAGATCATGCTGCCAGCGGGAGCGGCTCGATCCCGGTGATCTCGGGGAGGCGCTTGCCCGACATGCTGACGGTGAAGCCCAGCTCGACCTCCTTGTGGCAGTAGCGGGCATAAACCTGCGGCTGGAGCTCGGCGGCGCGCGTCAGGTCATCCTTGGACGACATGATGCAGATGATGCAGCTCTTGCGGCTCATGCCGGCGTCGTAGGTCCAGAAGGGCCTCTCACCGGCGGCGGCGATCAGCTGGAAGACGTGCTCGGTCGAGAAGTGATGGATCGGCAGCCAATCATACCACTCGCGACCGGCCACGGAATTGCGCTCGTTGCGCTTGATGTCGACCAGCTTGCTCCGCTTGGGACTCTCGGCCGCGCGCATGCCCATGCAGTTGACCACCAGGCCACCGAACTCGGGGTGGGCGGCTAGGTAGCGACGGATCTCGCGCGTGATCGGGCCGGTCTTGAGGTCCGACGTGCATTGACGGTTCGCGGGCGAGGGAAACATGCCGCGGTGGTCGACCATCTGCCAGAACGTCTTGCAGGCGTGGGCTTCGATGATCGGGATGCCCGCGCTGTAGCGCTGGATGTGTTCGATCGAGCCGTCCCACTCGACCTCGGGCAGCACCGCATGGACGATCAGCATCTGGGCGTGAGGGATCAGCCGCTTGAGCATCACCTTCATCGCCTGGCTGTCCTTGCCGCCGCTGTCGTTGATGACGAACAGCGCGCCGCGATCGACCAGCGCCTTGATGTGCGCGGGTAGGGTCACGACTGTTCGTCCTCTGGGTGCTTGCCCTGGATCGCCATGCGGCGGCTCGAACCGACCGTGCCGAGCATCACGAACGCGCGGCGGCCGGAAGAGAACTCGTAGGAGAGATAGAACGGGCGCTCACCGATCACGAAGTCGTCGGCATGGAAGTGCTCGTCGTTCATCAGCTTGGCGTTATACCAGGATGCGATCGAAAGCCGGCGCTCGCACTTGCGGAAGAAGATTAGGTTGAAGCGCTCGTGGAGCAGCTTCACGTAGAGGAACAGCAGCAACGCTGCGACCGCGAGCACCGCCACCGTCGTTGCGACGCCGACACCCAGCCAGTAGAAGGCGACATCCGTCATACCGCCTCCTTCGCGGTCATCTCGCCGCGGATCACAGCGATGCTGTTGACGATGAAGTTGACCTCGCGCTGGCTGAAACCGCCGGCGCTGTTGCTCTGCTCGCGGTCCTGACCGGACACCGCCCAGCGGGCCGCGTCGTCAACGATGCCGCGCGCCAATTTGGTGCCGAACTTCGGATGGTGGAACACCTGCGCCCAGAACATCAGCTCATCGCGACCGCGCTTCACCCAGATCCATGCCGGGATGCGATAGATGAGCGGCGGGAACATGACGCGCGCGTTGACCATGCACGTCGCGATCACCGCCTTCTGGTAGTCGGTGAGCAAGCGGAGGGTGGTCGCCAGGCGCTGCATGTCCTGCTTGCTGGCGGCAGAGAAGAAGCCTGCGATCGGGTGGGGATGCACGAAGGCGGGGAGGCGAGAGGTGCGCATGGCGATCACGCTGCCTCCTGCATCGGCGGAAGCTTCAACATCGCGTTGAGGTCCGGCGTGGGGATCGCCGGCAGCTGGCGCACGATCGGCTTGGTGAGGTGCTTCTCCGCGATCGGCATGATCTCGGGCCAGCGTTCCATCAGCTGCTTCTCGTTCTTGATGTGGGCGAGGACTCCCATGATCGAGCCGCGCTGGCTGTTCACCTCCTCGTAGATCGCTTCCCGCTCGGAATAATAGGCCGAGACGCGGTCGCCCAGCTCATCGCCGGCCTCGATCGCGACGAAGACGCGATCGTCGTGGGCGTAGTTCGAGAGCGAGAGGACGTCGATGCTGCGCTTCTCGTGGCTGGTCTTTGCAAGACACCATCCGATCACATCTTCGACGTAGATCTCGGTGCCCAAGCGGTCGCGCTGCGGCTTCATGTAGCCCACCGGGATCTTCATGCCCGCCACGTTGACCATCAGGCGCGTGCGGACGGAGAACACCGCCTCGTCGAGCGTCTTGGCGAACCCGCGGAGCTCCATCATCTTGTCGCGGATGTGCTGCGGGTAGACGCGCTCGACCAGATCCTTGACCAGCGCCTTCTCCAGCGTGAGGAAGGCATCGACACGGTCAGCGAAAGCGTGGGCCAGAACGTCGCGTACAATCGCGACCCGGCCATCTTTTGAAAGCGTGCGCATCGGATCAGCCTTCCGCTTCGGCGTCGATGCCGCGGTTGATGAGGTCACAGAGGCGCGCGAAGCGCAGCCGCTCGGCGTGGAAGTGCTTGTTCTGCTCCTCCTGCGTCTTGCCCACCGCGGTCACCGCGATGTGAATGACGGGCTCGCCGTCGACCGTCTCGATCGTGTTGCGGATCGTGCCGTCAGCGAAGAACGGGAGGCCGTAGCCCTCCTTCAACCGGACCTTCTTCATCGGGGTGTCGCTCATGTCGTCCTCGTGTGGTTGTCGTCGCGTGTGTGTCAGTTACCATGCACGTCGTAAGATGCAAGTGGCAACTGACACACAACCCGGATCAGGCGGCCAGCTTGACCAGCTCGGCGGCGAGAGCCTTGTCGGCGATCACCAGTTCCTTCGGCGCGGTCGCGTCCGGCTGGGCGATACCGGCGATGCGGAACAGCGCCGTCATCTGCTGGGCCTGGGCGCGTGCGGTGCCGAGCGACAGGCCCTCGCCCTGGAGGGCCTCGACCAGGCTCTTGCCGGTGACCTTGCCGTCGTCGACCAGACGGCGCACCGCGACCGAGGTGTAGCGGGACAGGCGCTTGCCCGTCTCGATCGCCTGGATCAGGTTCTGCGCCTTCTCCTGCACCTTCTTGGCGTTGCAGCCGTCGAGGTTGGTCTTGAAGGTGGCGGGGTCGATCGACGCGACCGAGTGGAAGTCGCGCTTCGGGGTGGCGGGCGCGGCCGGGGCGGCGTCCTTCTTCTTGCGCGGCGTCTTGGTGGTGGCGCTGGCCGCGCTGGCGACCGCCTGCGGGTCGGTGTTGTCGTCGGCGTCGAGGGCGGCGAGCAGAGCGTCGGCGTCCTTCTCGATCACCTCCTTCACGTCGTCCTCGGACACCGCCTCCAGGTTCTCGACCACGTCCTCGACCGTCTCGGCCGGCGGGGTGTCAGCGTCGGCGAGCGGCGCTTCCTCCGCGAGCATAGCGGTGGCGTCGTCGGGCATATCCGAGCCCGCGACCTCGGCATCGGCGGCTTCCGCGAGGATCGCCTCAATCTCGTCCGCATCGGTGTCGACGTCGGTGGCGACCAGGGGGTCGGACTGCTCGATCTCGACTTCCTCGACCTCCGCGAGGGCGACCACGTCGGCCTTCTCGCTGATCTCGGCGTCGATCGCAGCGAGGGCGGCATCGACCGCGTCATCGCTGGTGGTGTCGACGGAACCGGACGGGGCGACCCCGACCGCGTTGCCGTCGACGACGGTCATTTCGGACTTACCCGCGCTTGCGGCGGGGCTGTTGCTGCGGCTCTGACGGTTGCGGCGGCTCATGCTCGATCTCCTCGTTGTCGACGCTCGATTGCGTCTGTGAGGTCGAGATAGCTGCGTCTCCGGTCGAAGTCGGCTGGCTTCCGGTGTCGGTCACCGTGGGCTTCGTGCCAGAGATGGCAGCGCGAAGCTCGAAGTAGTAGCGCACGTCGCGCTCCATACCGAGCGTGAGCCGCCGCAGGTCCGTCATACCCGCGATAAGGGCCTCGTTGTCGGTGGCGAGAATAGCCTCTCCGATGCTGTCGTCCGCCGCCTTGAGCGCAACGAGCGTACCCTCCAGGTCGAGCCCCTCGTCGGAGGTGAAGCAGAGAAGGGCGCCTTCACGGGTCAGAACGGTCTGGCCGGTCAGCGTGGAGCAGGCGTGCAATGCGGCAGCGCCCGCGGGGATGCGGATCTTCATGGGTCTTCCTTTCAGTTGAGGCGGGTGATGTCGTAATTACCAAGCGTCCCGCGCTGATCTCGACCAGCAAGCGTTGCGGGTTTGACGCCGAGGCGCTTGGCGAGAGCTGCGAAGCCGATGAAGGTTTCGCCGCCGTAGGTCAGCTTGACGGTTCGGGACGTATTGAGGTTCTGCTCCTGACGGGTAGCCCATCGGCAGTTGCCAGGCTCATAGTTGCCGTCGTTGTTCTCGCGCTCGATCGAGTGGCTGCGGGATGGACGTTCGCCCATGTCCGATAGGAACGCCTCGAAGCTGTTGCGCCACCGCTCGCAGACCGCGATCCCTCGACCGCCGTAACGGTCGAACATCTTGTTGCGAGGATTTGCGCAGCGCTGCTTCATCGCCTGCCAAACCGACCATGTTGGATTGTATGTGCTGCCATGCCCGTGCTTGCTGCCGCGCTGGTAACGACACGCCTGGCACGAGCCGTTCTTCTCGATCTTGGCGTTGATGGTCGTGATCGTCAGCTCCACCTCTGTCCCGCAGGTGCATTGGGCGGCCCACCGGAGGCCGTTCTTGCTGAACGGCCCCGCGGTGATCGTGAACCAGCCGGCAGCCATACCGATCGAGACGTCGGTCGCCGCGATCACAGCGAAAACCACCCAAGCCTGCGACCTTCAAAGAAGGCGCGCGCCATGATGTCCGTGTCGTATTCAGCTTGGTGCGCTTTGCTCGGGTCGTATTCGATGTCCAGACACTTGGCGAGCTCACCGAGGCGAGGGTTCTTGCCGTTGGCCGTCGCCCAGCGGGCCTTCGTCATGGTGTCGAACGTGGCGGGGAAGCGGGTCGGCTGACCGACGCGCCGGAGCTCGCGGTCGAGGAACGGGAAGTCGAAGTGGTCACCGTTGTGGGCGACCAGGGCGATGACTTCCGGGTGCTCGATCGTGCCACGGATCTGCGGAGCGATGACGTCCCAGGTCGGTTCGTTCGCCAGATCGTCCAGGCGGATGCCGTGAACCTTCTGGGCAGACGCCTCGATCTTCCGCAGCGGGTTGCTGCGCCAGACGTAGCCCTTCACCAGCTGCTCGGTGTCGCTGTCATAGAGGCGGCAGCAGACCTCGATCAGCCGCTGATCCGGCTCGTTCAGACCCGTGGACTCGATGTCGGTGAAGTTGATGAGCTGGCGGGTCACGAGGGCGTCCGCATGGGGCGGCGGGCGAGGTTGACCTTCACCAGAAGGTTCCACGCCGCCCGGATTGCCGCGAGCGTGCGGTGGACGCGAGCGAGCTTGCGCGCGCGCCGGGCTTCCATCCAGCTCATGCGACAAGCACCCCGTCCACGGCAGCCAGCGACAGCTTGCCAACCTTGCGAGCGGGAGCCGCCGGCGCGGACTTGACCAGCTCCACCTCAATAGTGTCGAGCGGGAAGGTCTCGGTCACACCGCCGGCACGCTGGCCGACCAGCACCGCGTTCATCGCGACGCAGTCCATGTTCGCCATGCCGACCGACTGGTCCGTGACGATCTGGGCGACCGCCTTGAGCAGCGCCTCGCGGCTGATCGTCATCTTGTGGATCTGGCCGCTCATGTGAGCACCCATTTCGCCAGCCAGCCGCAGCCGTGACCGACCGCGAGCGAAAGCAGCAACAAGCTGGGTCGCACGCGGAGCAGAACGTCGCCCATCATGCCGCCACCGACTGTTCTGCGTCGCAGGGCACAGCCATGCCCTTCTCGCGAGCGATAGGGTCACAGAACTCCAGCACCGCACTGATGCGATCGAGCCGCGACGTATTGGTGCGCTGGATCTGGCCGCTGCGGATCGAGACCTCGTCATCGAACAGCATGCCGCGCACGAGCATGTGGTGATGCTCCTGGTAGGCCTCGTTCATGGGCGGCTTGCCATCCATCGGCTCGAAAGTGATCGCTGGCGGGACGAGGATGACGATGTCGAAGTGCTTGGCGGTGAGCGCCATTGCCTTCTCGACGTAGGTGACGGTGGTCTCGCGCGACAGCGGGGTGCCGGCGCTCGCGGTAGCGTCGGCCAGCAGATAGGCCGCGGCGTCGAGGGGCGTGCGGTCGGACACGAAGCCCTCCGTGCGTTCCTCGAAACCCTCGATCATGGTGTCCAGCTGCTCGACCTGCATGGGGATGCCGGTGTCGAGGCGGTTGTGGTGCGCCATGTCGAACGAGTGCCGAGCGGCTACCGCACTCGCGCTGCTCGAAAGCAGCGGGAGGTGGTAGATGCGGGCAATCGCGCGGGCGAGGGTGGTCTTGCCGGTGCGGTGTGCGCCGCAGAAACCGATACGCATGACGTTCTCCTTTGAGTGTGTGTCAGTGACTATGCGCTGACCTGAAAAGGAAGCGAGAGGACAAGCGAGGTCCACGACTCCAGCGTGACGATGCCGTCCTTCTGATCGGCAACGAGATCGGAAGCGTAGCGCCACCGAGCGTTCTCGATCACGTCCTCGAACTTGGCGGGGTCGATCCCCGGAAGGTCGCTGATGTCGATCGTGGCGACCAGCCCGATATGCACCTCGTCCACGGGCGACGCGTCGGAGCTGATGACGTGCGTCCAGCTGCACAGCGCGTCACGTTGCTCGGGCATGAGCGCCGACAGGTCGATGCCCAGCTCCTCCTCCAGCTCGCGGACGCATGCCTTCACCATTGTGCGGCGAAGGTCGATGACGCCAGCTTCGTCGGTGACAGCGTCAGCCAGATCGACGTGCCCGCCGAAGCCGATCGAGACCTTGGCGTGGAGGCGAGCGTCGCCGCCGCCCTTGCCGCGCTCATAGGCGAGCACCTTATCGCCATCGCGAATGACGATGTAGGGGATGGGTTGGACGAAGCCGAGGTTCTCCTCCAGTAGCGGTCGCGGGCCGATCCAAACCACGCCCTCCTCCAGGACGCGCGTGATAGTAGCAAGGCGGTTGGTGATGCCGAACCCGAGCTCTCCGATCGAGCTGCCGCAGATGGCGACGATGTGTGCAGTCTTGGACATTAGAAGCGCCCGAACTCTGCTTCGAGGATCGCCAGGCCGTCATTGCCGAGCGACGAGACGAAGTCCGAAAAGAACTGCGGGGCATGGCTGCGCGATTTCGCGAGAAGGCCTGGCATCAAGCGACGGATCTCTAGGTCGGCCGGCTCGGCACCGCGCAGAGTCAGCAGGTGGCGCAGTGAGCGCAGATTGGTCGTGAAGACCAGGCGGGTCTCGGCGGCGTTGGGGAGCAGCGAGCGCGCGGCCTCATTGGCGCGCTTCTTGACCGACACGATCGCGTCCTCGCTGGCGCCGGCAGCTGCCATCGCCTTGAGCCGTTCGACGAACTGGCTCTGGAGGTTCTGGTATTCGCGCCACGACTGATGGCACGAGCGGCGAAAGATGGTCAGCTCGGCGTCGGCTTCGAGCTCCTCGGCCGACATGCCGGCGACGTGGTTGGCGAGCAGCGGCGGCAGCACGAAGCGAATGTCCTTCGCGTCGACGTAGCGCTGGCTCTCCTGACTGTAGGCGGTGCCGACCCGATGGCGGATCAGCTCGTGGGTCAGCGAGCGCGACACGCCGGAGACAAGGAAGCACACGTTGACGTGCTCGTAGATCGAGCCGTGCTGGCTCTCCTTGATGTTCAGGTGATACGCGATGGGGTCGCGCCCCTTGGTGAAGCTGTTATAGCACTGGCGCCCCGCGAACTCCGCGATGTCGTCACCGTTGCCGCCGAAGTGTGTGTCACCGGACTCGAAGGTGCGGGCGAGGATGCCGCCGATCGGCGTCTTGGGATCGGAGGCTGCGTCTTCCAGGTCGAGCTGGATAACTGCGTCTTCCAGGCCGGAAAAGTCGAAAACGGTGCCGGCGAACTTCGAGACCGTGGGCTCGAAGATGATCTTCTCCATCGGGATGGGCATGTGGGAACTTAACCTCTTTTGAGCGGTTTAGCGCGACTCGCTGTGTGTGTCGGTGCGCATGCAGTTTGTTACCGACTCGCGATCTTGCGCGCAAGCGGTTTTGTGTCGGGTGACACACGCAAGGTGTTGCTCAACCGACACAAAATCACAGAATGCGCTAGAAAGCGTCTCCCCAATCGCCCTTCGTCGCGGCGCGGCTGTATTCGGTCGCCTGCTGCTCGAAGAAGTTGGCGTGCTCCACGCCAGCCTGGAGTCCATCAACCCACGGGATCGGGTTGCGCCGGATGCCGTAGATGCCGGGCAGGCCGAGCTGGCCCATGCGGATGTCGGCGATGTAGCGCACGTAGGCCTTGAACTCCTCGCGGGTCGCGCCGGGCATGTCGCCGTCCTTGTGGACGAGGTCGATGAAGGCGTCCTCCATGCCGACCGCCTCCTGCACCATCGTGTTCACGCCACGGTTGTGCTTCTCGCGGTCGATGTGCGCTGCGTTCTCACGCATCCACTGGTGGTAGAGCCAGGCGATGCCCTCGCAATGCAGGCTCTCGTCGCGCACCGACCAGGAGACGATCTGGCCCATGCCCTTCATCAGGTTGTTGCGCGGCAGGTTCAGCAGCATGGCGAACGACGCGAACAGCATCAGGCCCTCGCCGCAGCTCGACACGCCGGCCAGGCTCATCGCGACTTCCTCGGGGTTGGTCGGGTTGAAGCTGTGCAGGAAGTCGTGCTTGGCCTTCATCTCCTCATATTCGAGGAACGACATGTATTCGTCGTCGGGGAGGCCGAGCGTTTCGAGCAGGCTCGAATAGGCGTCGATGTGAACCGTCTCCATATTGGAGAAGGCGGTCAGCATCATGTTGACCTCGGTGGGCGCGAAGATCTTCTGGTAGACCGCGTGGTAGTTGTGCTGGACGTCAATGTCGGCCTGGGTGAAGTTCTTGAAGATGCCGCCACAGACGCCGCGCATGCGGGGATCGAGCGACTTCCAATCGCGCACGTCAGGGTCCATCCGAACCTCGGACTGCAACCAGTGCAGCTGTTGCTGGCGCTTCCAGAAATTGTAGGCCTGGGGGTAGCGCATCGGCTTGTATGCGCTCGACGCCGTGGTCAGACCGCAAGCGGGCAGAATCAGCTCGCTCATATCAGTGGCTCCCCAGGTAGCGGGCGATCGCGACGCCGACGTAGACGACCAAGCCGATCATCGTGATGGCGCCCGCGACGGAGACGATCATCAGCGCCTTGAAGGCACGCTCGAAGTTGTCGAACATCTCAGAACTCCTTCGTGCGGAGGATTGCGCGGTCCAGGGCCATCATGCCCTGCTGGAGCTGCGTCTTGGCGATCGCCGCCCACCGACCGTCGATGATGAACGGGGCGCGCTCGTCAGGTGCGCGCTTGTATTCGAGGCGGCGGAACAGGTCGGCGAAGTCCTCGCGCATCTGCTCGACCTCGGCATAGAAGCCCGCTTCGACATCGTTCAGGCCGGCGGTGCGTGTCTGGAGGCAGTTTTGAGCAGGCGCTGATGCGGAGGTCCGCATCGAGGAGCCTCCCCGCGAGGAGTGGACTGCGCTGGCGCTGGCGCTCTGGGCGCTGGTAGCCAGCGCAGAGGCGCAGCTTGCCGCAGCGCTGGCGGCTGGATTTTCGTTCATGTCGTTCCTAGTTGATGGTCGCGGGGCAGATCGGGGCCGCGTCGCGAGGATGAATGTATCGGATGGTCGCCGGTGCGCCGCGGTCGGCGAAGTCCCAGACGAACCAGCTGTAGTTGTGCCGGGGCGAGCCCTTGGAGCCCTCGATCCAGCGGGGACGCTTTGTCACCACGATCTTGGTCGCGTAGGCGGGGTGACCCTCGAACAGATCGTCTCGCTTCGTGGAGGCGCAGTCGTATTCATTCCGCAGGAACATCGCGACTAAGCCATCCACCGGCTCCATCAGCGCCAGCGCCCGGCGGATAAAAGCCTCCGCTAGATCGTCGAAGGGCGGGTTGGTGATGATGGTATTCACCCGTCGCGGAGTGACCGTCGCGCGGAGGAAGTCGATGCCGCCACGGCCATAGCCACGATGGTGAAGGTCGGTGCTGTAGACCTGGGCGCCGGTGACCGCGTCCGTGCCGGTGAGCTGGAGAAGCCGCTTGCTGATATGGCCCTCGCCACAGGCAGGCTCCCAGATCACGCGGCCGGACAGGTCGACGAAGTGAGCGAGGCAGTCCACGTTCTCGGGCGGCGTGGGGTAGAAGTCACCCTCACGCCGCTCGTAGACCACCTGGCCCAGCATCGCGCCGTCCCGCTGTGCTGCCTCACTCAACATCAGGCGTCCGCCGGCCAAGCGAACTTCGGCTGCTCGCCCGGCTGCGTCAGCCAGCCTTCGAGGTAGGCGCCGTGCGGGGTGTCACCCTCGGGAAAGTCGTCGTTCACCACCGTGAACCGCACGAAGGTGCAGCCAGCAGCTTCGGCTTCCTTGGCGAGCCCCACCCACAGCTCGAACCACTTCTCGGGCTCTTGGGTATCCAGAAGGTCCGCGCGCTTGCGAAAGTCGGGCTCGTTGCTCACTTGCCCTGACCCAGCTCGGCGTTGAACGCCGTCACGATGATGTTCGGGATGGCTTTGTCCGCATAGATCACGTTCTCGTTGCGCTTGAAGCCTCGGCCGCCGCGGCCGGGCGCCGTGACCGCCGGGTTGCTGACGATGCCGGCCGAGTCCTTGATGTCGAAGCTGTTGCGCGTGACTTCGTGAACGTGCCACGGCCCGACGCCTGGCAGCTCAACGCGGCCGATGGGGGCGACGGTCAGCACCGTCACCGGGCGCTCGCTCGCGCGAGCAAGATTGTCGTTCATTTCTACCTCTCGGGTTTGTGCGTGTGTGTTATGACACACACGCACAAAGGTCAACGGTTTACTGGCAGGCAGCGCACTCGGGCTCGTCCACATACATCGGGCCGGGCGCGGCGGTCTCCAGCTGCGGGGTCGGCATCTCGCCAGCAAGATTGTCGACAGCCATCGCTTTCGAGATCGAACGCGAGCGCAGGTAGTAGAGGCTCTTGAGGCCCAGCTCCCACGCCAGCTTGTGCAGGTCCGACAGATCCTTCTTGTGGACGTTTGCCGGCAGGAAGACGTTCACCGACATCGCCTGGCAGACATGCTTCACGATCGCCGCGTGGTGCTTGATGACCCAGCGCTGGTCGATCTCGAAGGCAGTCTTGAAGGTGGCCTTTTCGAGCTTGGACAGGAACGCCAGGTGCTGCACCGAACCATCGTTGATGGTGATCGAGTGCCAGACGTCCTCCAGCCACTGTTCCTTGCTCTCGGCCGCCAGCGGGGCGAAAGAAGGCTGCTCGCGCAGCAGCAGCTGCATGTCCGGCGTCGCCTTGTTCACGGTCGCTTCCAGCTCGTCGAAGCGGCGCCGGAGCAGCGCGTCGAGGTGCGGGTTGCGGACGTTGAAGCTGCCCGACAGCGTCTTCTGGGTGAAGCTGTTCGCCGGGGTCGGCTCCAGGCAAGGGCTGGCACCGCCGGCCACGATGCTGATCGACGCGGTCGGCGCGACCGAGAAGACGTGGGTGAGGCGCTTGGCCTTGATGCTCGGGTCGATCGCCCGCGCGTCTGCGCTGTCCGGGCACTCGCCACGCTCGGCGACCAGCACGTCCTGGCCCTTGTCCGCGGTCTGCGCGAGCCAGCTCCAGCAGCGCGACAGCATGCTGGTGGCCTGGATGCTCTCGAACGGCATGCCCTTCGCTTGCAGCGTCGAGTGGAAGCCCATCATGCCCAGGCCGACCGACCGTTCCCGCATCGCCGAGTAGCGGGCGCGCTCGAAGCCCTTCATGCCTTCGGTGCGGTCGATGAACTGCTGGATCGTGTTGTCCAGGAAGCGCATGACATCAACGATGAAGTCCTCGTCGCCGAACCATTCGTCGCCGGTGTCCATGACCAGGCTCGACAGGCAACACACCGCGGTGCGCCAGTTGTCCAGGTGGTCAGCGCCGGTCGGCAGCGTGATCTCGGAACAGAGGTTCGACTGAACGACCTCCAGGCCGAGCGCCTTGTGGATCTCCGGCTGGTGCTCCTTCACGCGGTCGATGAAGATGATGTACGGCTCGCCCAGCTCCAGGCGCGCGGTGATGATCTTGATGTAGAGCTCGCGGGCATCCACGGTGTCGGTGACCGAGCCGTCCTTGGGCGAGATCAGATCCCAGCGACGATCAGCCGCATCATCCTTGAACACCATCTCCATGAAGGCGTCGGGCACGAGGATGCCGTGGTGGATGTTGTGTGCCTTGCGACGCGGGTCGCCGCCCTGGTGACGACGGATGTCGACGAACTCGACGATCTCGGGGTGCCGGACGTGCAGGTAGGTCGCCGCCGAGCCGCGACGCAGCGAGCCTTGGCTGATCGCTTCGGTCTGGGCGTCCTGCCAGCGAAGGAACGGGATGATGCCGCTCGTCTTGCCAGTGATCGAGCCAGCGATCGGGTGGTTGATCTCGCGGACGTCGGACCATGCGGTGCCGATGCCGCCGCCCTTGGCCGCCAGCCAGATGTTCTCGTAGACGGTGTCCGCGATGCTATCCATCGAGTCATCGACGCGGTTGAGGAAGCAGCTGATGGGCAGGCCGCGCTCGGTGCCCGAGTTGGTCAGCACCGGCGTCGCGGGCATGAACCACAGCTTCGAGATGGCGTCATACATGCGCTGGGCATGCCCATTCATGACGCCGCGGATCTGCTCGTCCGAGTTCGCAATCGCCACGCGGGCGAACATGTCCTGAAAGCTCTCACCGGGCAGGAGATAGCGGTCGCGCAGGGTCGCCTTGCCGAAGTCGGTCAGGCGAGCGTCACGCGCGTCGTCGAGGGTGATGGTCAGCGTTTCGCCGCTGGGTAGGGTGTGGTGGTAGAGGCGCGTCATTGCGCCGGCCGCAGCAGCGGTCATCCGTTCATTCTCCTCGGGTCAATTCGGGTCGGGATTGTATCAGGGATGTGTGTGTCAGTCACCATGCACTCTCACGAAATGAGGGCGTGCATCATCCCGGCGAGCTGTCGAAACTGTTCGCTCTGGATCGCCGCGGCGACACCCGAGATAGCATCGGCCTGGTGCTCCATGCCCTTGGTCATGTAGCCGCCGTTGTGCTCGATCTCGAACTCGTTCTTGCGCGGGCCGGTCTTCCACTCCACGGGGCTGTTGGTGGCCTCGGTGAGCGCGAGCGCCCAGCGCATGATGTCCTCCTTGTCGGCCGTCTTCGAGCCAACGGACGCCATCTTCACCTCTCCGGGGCTGACCTCGATCAGCGGGATGGTGAGCGACGCGAGGATGCCGATCGCGATACCGAACGCTTTCGCTGCGCTCGCGCTTTGGCCGCCAGACGGTATCTCAGCAGCACCGACCTTGATCTGGTGTCGCGCGATAACGTCGCGAATGGTGACCGCGTGCAAGCGTGCGCGCGTCATGTCGTCGCTCGACCGACGCACCTGCTTGACCTTGCTTTTCTCGGTGATGACCGTGTCCATCTCCAGGACGCGAACGATCTTGCGGGTGACGGTGTCGACTTCGCAAACGGCATAGCCGGTATTTTGGAGACTCGGATCAATGCCGAGCATGGTGATTACGGACATACATGCTTCCACGTTTTGTTGAACTTGATGCTCGACACCACCGTGCGGGAGACGTTCTCCTCGCGGGCGATGCGGGCGACGGTGCCGCGCGAGTTATCGTTCGCGAGCTTTGCCTTAATGCGTTTGGCTGCCACCTCGTCGATGACGGCACGATGCACCTCCGACCCCTTGACCTGCTTGCCGTTGCGGATTTTGTCCTCGACATTGTCCGCGTGAGTTCCCCAACGCAGATTGCCTAGAGCGTTGTTTTTCTGGTCGTCATCAGCGTGAAGTCCGTCGCAGCCGGCGGGGCGCGGCCCTACGAACGCTTCCAGAACCAGATGGTGCGCCCGCTTCCAAACCACGCCACCGGGCGCTTGCAGCCCATAGCGAACATAGTTCTTGCCGACCCATTTCGATGGCTTGAGGATGCGCGGCACCATCTTGAGCGGGCCGCGACCATTCAATGATCGGTAGGACCGCACCCGCCCCAGGTTCGAGACTTCGTAGCCCTCGAACCCGACTACGGGCATCCATTTCTCAATGTGTGTGTTACTCATCACACATCATGGTCCAGCGAGCGCGTGCGAGTCAAGCGACGAATACGCCTAGAACTGACCCCAGAGGGGGTGTTCCTGGTCCACGGAGGCAGCGACGTCCTCTTTCTTGTGCGTCTGCGCGAGGACGAAGCCCTCGGTGAGGATCTTGTGCATGGCAGGGTTCTTGGCGATCGCGTCCTTCACGCTCGCCTGGATCTCGGCGACCTTGACGCCGTCCAGGTAGCCCTCGATCCGATCGGCGAGATCGGCGAAGCTGTTGATGACGTCATCCCAGCCCAGCTCGATCCATTCGACCGGACCCTTGTCGCAGACCCACTCGCCCTCGATCGGGAGGACGAAGATGAGGCCGTCGCGCTTGCCGATGGTAATCTTGCTGGCGTTGACGCGCGTGCCGACAGGGATGTTGTGGCGCCGGTAGACGACACCCTCCTCGGGCTTGCGCACCGCGCAGGGGCCGAAGATCGGAAGCTCGGTGGGGAAGGGGCCGTGTGCGCCCGCGCGGACGAAGGCCTCGGCCAGCTTGACCAAGTCCTTCACCGTCGTCGTGCGCGCAGCCTTGTCGATCATTTCGGGCGTTACCGGGACCGCCGCTGCTTTCTTCGCGGCCATCAGGCGGGCTCCCCGCCGAACATCTCCTCGAAGCAGTCCTCGCAATAGTCGCCGTCGATCAGGTCGCCGTGGTAGAACGACCCTCCGCAACCCTCGCAGGCGCGGAAGTCGGAGCTGTCATCTTCGTCCATGTGTTCCTCTTTCAGATGATGGAGACCGTCGCGCGCCCGCCGGTCTTCTCGACCTGGATCGTCTTGCGGGCGTAGGCTGCGATGTCGTTGTGACTGATGACCAGCACGGTGCCGCGCTCGCGCGCCTTCTCCTCAAGCACGCCCATCAGGCGCTCCAGGCCGGCGGCATCGAGCGCATCGTCCACTTCGTCACCGAGCCACAACTGTATGTTCTTGGTGGCGCGGGTCGCGACCAAGTCCTGCAACGCGAGCGCGCATGCGAGGCGCACCTTGCGCTTCTCGCCGCCGGAGAGGGCGTTGAAGCTGGGCGCGGTGCCGGCCTTTTCGACGGTGACGGAGAACTTCTCGGTCAGGTCGCCGTTCTTCTTCTCGGACAAGGTGGTCCAGAAGGCGTCGATCGCGCCATCGGCGAGGCTGCCCAGGTAGTGCGCGGTGCGCTCGTTGAGGTACGGCGTCGCCTCGTCCAGGCGGTGCGCACGCACGCCGGCGGGGGCGAACACCTCGACCACGGCTTGCGCGTATGCCTCCTGCTCGGCCGCGGCGATCACATCGGCCTTGGTCTGCTCGACGGCGCCGGCGCGCGAGATCACCTCCTTGTCGGCCGTCTCGATCATCGGCTTGAACGGGTTCTCGGCGGCGGCTTCGGCTTTCCAGCGGTGGCCGACGTTCTGCGCAGCGATGCGCAGGCGCTCGACCTCGTTCTTGGACGCCTGGATGATCTGGAGCTCGCGCTGGAGATTCTTGAGGCGAGCGCCTTCGGCCGACACGTCCGTCATGGTCGCGCGGTGATCGTCCAGATCCTTCTGGGCCGCGGCGACCGCGCGCTCGAAGGCTACAACCTTGCCCTTGGTGGCATCGCGGGCCGCCACGCATTTGTCGCGGTCGTCGCGCTGCGCGGCGGCCTTGAGTTCGGCGTTGGCGATCGCGTCGGCCAGGTGCTCCTTCTCCAGCGGTCGGCCGCAATCGTCGCAGGGCTGGCCCACGCCGTTCTTGGTCCGCTCGACAGCAGCCTCGGCAGCGGCCACCGATCGCTCGGCCGCCGTGACGGTGGTATCCTCGCCGGTCAGACGACGCTGGATGCTCGCAAGCGCGGTCTGCGCCTGGGTCACGTCGGCGGCGAGCTGACGCTCCCGCTGCACCTCGCCCTGGACAGCAGCGATCTTCGCCTGCGCGGTCGCGATGTCCTTGACCACCTGAGCTTCGCCCGCCGGGTCGAGGTCGGCCTTCGCCTCGTTGAACGCCCTCACCGCGGTGGTGGTGTCGCCCTTGAGCTGCGCGATCTTGCCGACCTGATTGGTTTCCCACGTCGCGCTCTGGTCGCTTAGACGCTGCACAGACGCGATTGCGTCGTTGTGACGCTCGGTTGCTCGGTCGTGCGCGACTTGCGCTTGTGCGCGCGTCTCTGCGGTTCTGCGATAGCGTTCGCGCGCGATGTCGTATGCGTGCGCGAGCACGTCGACGCCGGCAGCCTGCTCGACCAGCAGCTTGAGCTGGCGATCGGTCATGCGCGGAATGTCCGGCATGTTCTCCTGGCCCGAGTAAACCGCGGCGTTGAACACCTCCTCCGAGCAACCCAGCAGCCGCTCGACCGCCTTCTGCGTCAGCGGCGAGGTGCCCTTGGTGCGGTCGACCCACTCGCCGGTCGCCGGGTCGAACTGGAACAGGTGGAGGCCGTTCTTGAGCTTGGGATATTTGCGGTAGCGTTCGACGCGCCACAGTTCGCCGTCATCGTCGATGGTGACGTGGACCTTCGCGCCCTTGCCGGCCGGCGTGTTGACGATGTCGTCGCCCGAGAGACCGCGCGCCGTGGTCCCCCAGAGGCACCAGCTGATCGCGTCGGGGAGGGAGCTCTTACCCGAGCCGTTGCTGTCGGCGCTGGTCTCGTCGTTGTTGATGCCGGCGATGTGCGCCAGGCCGAGCGTGTCGAGCGAGAGCTTGGCCTCCCCGATCGCCAGGACGTTCTCGATCTCGACGTCCGTGATCTTCATGCTGCGGTCTCCTTGTTCAAACTGGCGGCGTGCGCATCGGCTTCGGTCTGCGTCGGCCAGAACTCGCGGTAGCCTTTCGGCTTACGGGCGCGGGCGGTGCCGACCATGTCGTGCCCATCGACCACGCCCCATTGCTCGCCGCCCTTGTCCACGACCGGCCCGAGTACCCAGAACCTGCCGCTCATTCGGCGCCTACAGTGCGGGCCTCGCGAAGCACGTCGAGCGCGTCGACGGCGACACGCTTCTTGGACAGCTTGCCCGTGTCGAGGTGGTTGGCGACATAGGAGGCGACGGACACCTCCAGCGTGACGTTGGCGGTCGACGACGACTTGCCGCGGGTGACCTCTCGCTTCTTGGAGCTGTGGTCGACCCAGGCGAGCGCGCCTGCATCCTTGAGCGCCTCGCGCGCGGCCGACAGGGTGTCAGCGTCAGCGTCCTTGAAGCGTAGGCGGACATAGTTGCCCGCGACCGTGACGGGGTCGATGTCTGCCACGTCGTCGATGTTGACGAACTGCGGCGCCATGCTCTCGCGGTGCTCGACTGAACCATCCGGCTCGACCATCAGGAAGCCAGCCAGAGTGCCAGGATCGGAGAACGTCTGGTGCGTCTGGCTGCCGATCGAGAACACGCCGGGCTGCGGCTGCTGGTGCGAATGGTAGTGTCCCACGAACACGCGCCGATAACCCCAGCGCTTCACCTCAACCGGATCAAGTCCATGATCGGGGAGACCCTTGATGACGCCATTCAGCGGCGCGTGGATGATAAGGTCACGATCGGGAGAGGCGCTGGCAATCGCGAGCTGGCGAAGATCATCGAGATCCTCGATCCAAGGGATCATCATCACGTCCTGGTCGTCCGCCGTTGTCACCAGCATGCTGTCGGTAAATGCGGTAAACCCGTCGAGCTCATCGAGCGCCTGCATGGCGTTGCCCAGCTTTTCGCTGTGCTTACCTGTCAGGTCGTGGTTGCCGGCGATGCACCACACCTTCACACCCATCGCGCAGATCCGGCGAAAGGTGTCCATGGTGGGATTGAAGACGGTGGGGTCAATGCGACCGCGAACATGGAACAGGTCGCCGCCCAGAAACATATCAACGCCACCGCGAGCGAGAAGCTCGCGCGCCTGACGCTCCAGCTCGCCCAGAATGATTGCTAGGCGGCTGTTGATGCCGTCGGAGTTGATCGTCGAGAACGCCGACCAAGAGTGGCAATGTTGATCTGACGAAACGGTATAGGTCACGCTTGCGTTCTCCGCTTGTTCATCTTGATGCTTGATATAGCTGATTGACTGACACCAAAGCGGGTGGCGATTACTCTCTGCGAGAGCTTTCCTTCGCTTAACAGGGCGCGAACCTCTGCGACTTGCTCGTCGGTCAGTTTGCAAGCGGGATTATTTTCGCCTAGCTTGCACTCAGATAGCTTCCGCTCATGGACTTGCGATCGTGGCGGGTATTTTTGCCCGCGCTTAGCCTTTGATATTCTTGCCCGACGTTCATCGGAGAATACGACGCCGGTGTTGGCGGCAGCGATCAGAGCCTTCGACTGTGGCGAGTGACCTTTATTGCGGTTGCCACCACATTCGAGATTATACCCGTTTGGCGCGCGACATTTGAAGAAGTCGATCCACGCCTGCTCCAGGCGATCTAAAGCATCGCGATCGCGAGCCCGCCCGAGAACCGACCACCGAAATGCTTCCGCTCCATACTTGAGCAGAGCTTTGTGGAATATGCCCTTGTTTTTGCCGGTTCGGCGGCAGTGGCGTAGGTGCTCCCTGACCCGCACGTCGATGGAGCGCGACGTCTGCCCGACGTAGCGATCTCCAGTGATGACGTTGCGGGCCAGGTAGACGATCATCGGCTTACTCGGTGTCGCTCGACAGGACCGTCAGGCTCTCGGCGGCGTTCGCGCGGGAGACCTTCGCGCCCTTGCGCACGGCCTTCGCGGCAGCGCGGACATGCTTGGCGATGTCGCCCATGCCGTTGAGCTCAAGGCTGTCGGCGAAGCTCTCGGCGTTGGTCGACATTCCGGTCAGCGTCTGGGCGACCGCATAGAAGTCGGTGGCGTCCTGAACGATTTCTTCCGCTTCGGCATCCTCGGCGGCGGCGTCCTCGGCGGCCACCAGCGAGTCGAACAGCATGTGCATGAAGGGCGGCAGGTTCGTGCCGGAAGCGGAGGCCTGCTCGGTCGCGCCGTCGTTCTGCGTCTGCGTGTCGCCCATTTCGGCTGCTGCCGAGGTGTCGGTCTCGGCGGTGGGGGTGTTGTCGTCGAGGGTCATATCTTACTCCTGGCTGGGGTGGTTATGCGGTCGCGACGGGGACCAGCCGGCCCCGGCGCGAAAAGTTGAAGGCCTGACAGCCGGCGAGCACGACACCGCGGGTCTGGGTGCCGGTCTCGTCGAGGCGGCTTTCGCGGTTGTTGTTGATGCGCGTGACCTGTCGGATGCGGCGCTCGATCTCACGCGCATTGGTGTGCGGGTCGAGTGTGTGTCGGTTAGCACGAGCCATGCGCCCGAAAGCACCGGCGGGTACGCGAGCGAGCGATGCCTGGAGGCGGGTCGGCTGCGTTGCAAAGCGACGCGCGGCGTCATACTTCTTGCCTGCCATCTTGGCGGCGTGAGCCTCGCGACGCTCGGCGGCGGTCGCGGTATTCGAGAGACGTGCCATTTGAACCTTTCGATCTAGCGAGTAGTGTGTGTCACTCACTATGCAGCTTGTCTAGCGGTGCGCTTTCGCTTCTGCAAGTTGGGACCGAGATATTTTTTGGTGAAGCGCTCGTAGGACACGATGCGGTGCGCGCGGCCCTGGTAGTTCGCGCGGACGCGGGACAAATCCTCGTCGAAGAAGTCGGCGATCGGCGTCAGGAAGATGCGACGCTGCTCCTCCACAACGATCATGACGGTGGTGACCTCGTGGGTCATGGCGCGCATCAGCAGAACCTTGTCCACCCCGATACCGGCCTCGCCCTTCTCAATCGCCTCCGACAGCGACTTGGACTTGCCCCGCCAGATGTCCCGGCCCCTCTGCTCGATCAGGATGAAGCGGGTGCCGCTCTCCGTCTCCATGATCTTGCCCTGTACGCGAGGCGCAACCTTGAGCAATCCGGCGCGCTTCATGCCCTTGGAGATAGGCCGCAGCATCTTCGAGACCGAGGCGTTGAAGGTAAATGGCGGTAGCGCGGGTTTTCTCGTTGATGATGCGAGGGCCATAGTTTCGTAACTGCCAATCTTTGAGAATGATGGCCGCGGTATGGGGCGGCGTGGTGAGCATGAGGTGATTGCGGTGTGCGTGGCGCTCAAGGATTTCGTCGATAGGTCCAGCCTCGGTCGACACCACGAGCGCCAGGCCAAAGACATGCTTGAGCTTGACGTTGTAGAGGGCGACCACCTGGTTGGTGAGCAGCCGCTGCGTCCAGGCAACGCCGACGCGCACAGTGTTGGCGACGTCGTGCAGGCCGGTCTCGTCCTGGAACGGCAGCGTCGGCACGAACAGGTTGCATGCCGTGCGCGGCTGGAGCTCGCACTTGCGGTTCACGCCACAGTGGTCGCAGGGTATCTTGCGTTCGCCGGCGGTGTTTGTCCCGCCCGAGGTGTAGGTGCCGTCCGCGCGGCGGCGCAGCTGGCGGGTGTCGGTGTCGATCAACTTTCGCCCCAATGCAGCGTGGTCTCATGGTCGTCAGCCAACCCGTCGCCATCGTTCTCGACGATCTCGGCGAGCGCGCGGGCTCCCCATGCGTCGATCTTCGCCCGCGACGCCATGTTCTCGACGTAACTACGGCTTTCTTCGTGAAGCCCGGCAAACGTCAGGCTTCCGTCGATGACCTTGAGCTCCCAAAGCGTGTCCTCAAGAAGACGGTCGCCAAAGGCGTAGCCGTTCACCAGAATAGTGTCGCCAGGCCAAATGTCGCCGTCATCGGTTCGCAGGGCAAATGTCATAGGTATCCCTGAATCGTTGCGCTCGCAAAGCACTTAGACCTTGCGAGCGCTGCGTTCAACTTGGCGAAGCGTGGATTAAGCTTCGGCCATGTCGATCAGGCGATTGAGGGACGCCTGGTAGTCCTGGTGAAGCTTGGGCACCAACTGCGAACGGTACGTCTTGCTGCCGTCCCAGACGATGTAGGCGCCAGCCGTCTCGATCTTGCCCAGGTTGAGCAGGTGGCCGATCATGCTGTCGATCACGTCGATGTAGCCGGTGCCATCCTCCTTGAACTTGAAGATGAAATCGTCCTTCTTGAAGGGCGCATAGGTCTTGTTCTTCACCGTCTCGGCGGTGACGGTCTGGCCGGTGACCTCCTTCGTCTTCTTGTCGCGCTCCATGGAGCGCGAGAGGAACAGGCGCACCGACGCATAGAAGGGCAGGCTGTCACCGCCGGGCGTGTAGCGCGGGTCGCCATAGGTGACGCCGGGCTTGGTGCGGATCTGGTTCAGGAAGATCGCGAGGATGTTGTTCTCCTCCACGAACGTCGAGAACGCCGGGAGCTCCTGGCTGGTCGCGACCGCGAGCGACACCTTGTCGCGCATGTTCGCCGCCTTGCCGTCGCCCTCGATCTCCTTGCCGTCCGACTTGAACAGCTTCTCGGCGGGGACCATGGCCGCGAGGCTGTCGAACACGCACACCAGCGGCGCCTCGAACGGGATGACGTCCGCGTTGCGGATCGCGCGCATCCAGTCGATCGCGCCGTCGATCGAGTCCTCGAACGTGCGCGGGCGGCTGTAGGTGAACACGCCCGGCGTGACGTCGCCGCCGAAGCCAGCGTAGAGGTTCTGGTCGAACGTGCGCTCGTGGTCGCGGAAGTTGGCAGCGCCACCGGCGAGCTGCGCTTCCTTCATGACGTGCTGGGCGAGCAGCGTCTTGCCCGCGGACGGCGGGCCAGCGATCTCGACGATACGACCGGATTGGAACCCGCCACCGCGGTATTGGCCGCTGACGAGCTTGTCGATGTGGGGGACGCCCGTGGACAGGTGCAGACCATAGGTCGGCGCGGTGTCGTTCTTGACGCCACCCTTTTCGAGGGCGCCTGCGAGGGCTGCTGCGAGGGACATTACTTACCGAACTCCTGTTCAAGCTGGATGAAGGGTGAGAGGAAGGCGTCCATGTCCCGAAGGAAGGACGTGAAACCGAACTCCGCGCAGAACCCCTCGAAAGCTGTGCGGTCGATTTTGGTCTTGGTGCCGCGAATGTTCGTCGGCGCCGGGATGTCGGGATGGCCCAGATCCATCATCTTGAGCGCGAACTCGAAGCGCTCACGCAGCTCCATGTCGTCGCGCAGGTTCTGGTATTTCTTCGGCAGGGTCTGCGGCTGACCCTTCTTGACCTTGGGCACGGCCTTGCCGGCCGCGAGCCAGCGCGCGACCGCGTCTTCCTGCGACAGCTGCTGGAACTCGTGGACGCAGTCGAACACCGAGAGCAGCTCAACCGCGCCTTCGCCACCGACGCCGGTGCGAGGCTTGACGTTGTCGCCCGTATCACCCTGGAGCGCTTTCGCGTGGATGAAGGCCTTCTGCGTGCGGAAGCTCGTGAACTCGGTGAAGTTGGACGAGGTGACCTTGCGGTCGAGCTTGTGATCGACCCACGCTACGCCACGCTCGACCAGCTGAATCCAATCCTGGTCGCCCGTGATGAGCGACACCTGATCGCCGCGTGCGATCGCCTTGCGCGTCAGGATGGCGGCCATGTCGTCGGCCTCCATGTTGCCGGCGACAAGCTGGGAGATGCCGAGCAGATGCAGCCCGCGGAACATGTCGCGGCGCTGGGCCTTGTAGCGCTCGCGCTCGGCCACCTTCTCGGCGGTGTCGGTGCGGGTGCCCTTGTAATCGGGGAAGTCGCTGTAGCGCCACGAGCGGCCGTCCCACAGGATGATCGGGGTGGCGAACGTGCGCTCACGCAGGATCTTATGGATCGAGCGCAGCATGCCATAGATGGCGGTGGTCTCGCGTTCGCCCGCGTAGAGCTTGCCGTTCTTGGCCTGTCCGTGCTGGGCCGCATGCCCTACGCTGTTACCGTCAATATAAGTCCTCCTCTGCATCAGAGGTGCCTCCAGTCAATTTTGTTTTTCAGGCGGCTGACCGAGCCTTGGCTAATGCCAAACCGGGCCGCGATTGATCGGTGCGAGCCAATGGCTGCTCGGACCGCAAGCACTTGCTTTTCTGTGAGTCTGGACCTTCCGTTGGCTTCACCGCGAGCAACCGTGCCATGCCTTTCGGCGTCGGCACTGTTCTCAAGCGACGTGCCCCACCGAAGGTTGGCAAGGCGATTGTTCGATGGAACGCCATCACCGTGCAGACCTTCCATTCCCTCGGGGCAAGCTCCCACGAATGTCTCCAGCACGAGGCGGTGGACGTAAAACGTGCGCTGCTTGCCACCCTTGCAGAGCGTCACGTTGAGGTGACCGCCCTTCATGACGCCCAGCTTACGAATGGTGCCCGCAAGCTGATTGCCGCGGCTGTCTCGACGGTCGAGGCTACGCACGCGACCCAGGTCGGAGACTTCGTAAAGTCCCTCGTATCCTGCGATCGGGAGCCAGCGCTCGCTTGTCATGTGCTTCCTGTCGGGTAGAGGGTGCAGGGGAGCGCACGTCGCGCTCCCCCGCCTTCGATCAGCGGCCGGAGCCGCTCACCTGGGGCGCGCGGCCCCAGGCACCTTCGGTCATTCGAGGCCGGCGAGGATGTCGTCGATCTCGTTGCTGTCCGCCGGCACGGTCGCGGCCGGCGCGGGCTTCGCAGCGGCGGGCTTGGCGGCCGCCGGCTTGGCCGGGGCGGGCTCGGGCTCGGGGGTCACATCCGCGACCGCGTCGGCCAGATCCGCGTCCTCGAACACCGCGTCCTCGATAGTCGTGTCGGTGTCGAACGGTGGCGTCGCGTCGTCCTCCTCCTCGATCACGCTGGTCACCGCGCTGGTGCCCTTCGCCGCTGCCGCGTTCGCCGCTGCGGTGGTGCTGGAGCTCTGTGCGATGCGCGGGGTTGCCGCCGACGCTGCGAGCTGCGCGTTGAGCGCGATGCCGGCCGCACCGTTCAGGCGACCCAGGAACTCGAGCGCCTTGGTTTCGAGGCCCTCGAACTGCGACGCGATCCACGCATCTAGGTCGATCACCTTGTCGAGGATCGCCGGGTTCAGCTTCGCCTTCTTCGGCGTCACCGTGAACGTGTATTTCGTGTCGAGCCCGCTGCCGGTCTTCTCGCACTTGAAGACGTGGCCGTTCTCCAGGCTGGCGAGATCATAGTCCTCGTCGGCCTCGGTCCAGGCCTCGAACTGCGACAGGATTCCGTCGAAGGCGCCCTCGGATACCTCGATCAGCACCGGGTCGGTCGCCGGCTGGTCCTTGTCGTCCAGGATCAGCGCGCAGAAGATGTGCCGCGGCGACGCGAGCATCTTGCGGTAGTGCTCCTTGGTCTCGTTGTCCGGCGCCTGGCGCATGGCGTCGAAGATCAGCTCCTTGATCGGGTCCGTCTCACCGTAGGTGATGTCACGGTCGCCGATTCCGAAGAAGTTCTGGCCGTCGAAGGACTTGAGGTAGGTCTTGCCGTAACGGCGATCGAACGCGCCCGAGTTGGTCGGCGTGTCCTTGGTGTCGGCGGCCGGCAGGATGCGGAACGAGGTCGTGCCGCCCTTGAACTTGTAGGGACGCAGGCCCTTGCTGCGGTTCTGCGCGATACCGGCACGCATCGCGGCGATGCGCTCACGGGTAGTCATTGCACCCATCTGAAAAACTCCTGTCTCTGCTTCGCTATCTGTTATGCGTGTGTGTCAGTTACTATGCACGCGAGACACACCTGTCGCGTGGCTTCGTGCTGGGTTACTCGGTCGCTTCGGCCTCCTGCCCTGGTCGCCGGGCGCGGCTGCTGTCGCGATCGGCGCGGCGCTGTTTATACCCGCCGGCTGCATCGCGAGCGGATTGGATCACGGTGTTCGTCTTGAGCTGGTCGCGGGTCAGGTTGCCCAGCGAGACGATCATGGAACTGCGGGTGCGGAACGCGTCCATCGCGACCCGGCACACGCCCTCGATCTCGTCAGCTTCCAGCTGAACCTGCGCCCACTTGAGGGCGTCGGCGTCCAGGGCAACGTGCGCGGCGACCATATCGACCGTGACAGACACGGGCTTCTTGCCCGTCGCCTCGGCCTCCTCGTTCGCGGCGTCGGTGAGCTCCTTGCGATATTTCTTGGTCAGCTTGGCGTTCACCGCCTTGACCAGGAGCTCCACCTTGTTCTTCTGGCGCTTCGCCTTGGCGTGGCAGATGCCATACCAGGCCGCGCGGGCGGTCTGGGTGCGCATCGCCTCGGTGATGTCGTCCAGACCTTCTTCCACCTCTGCGGTGAACTTCTCAACGTCGATGAATGTGTCCAGCTGCATTTCGTTCTCTCTGCTGATGTGTGTGTTGTAACGCACACACTCGGGAGGTCAATAGCTATCTTCGATCAGGGCTTTGGCTTCGGAGAAAACTTTCGTCAGCACCTCGCGCTTCTCGGCGTCATGGTAGAGCTGCGTCGGCTTGAACCCGATGATGATCGTCGCATCCATGTCCGCCGAGTAGGTCTTGCGGCCGATATGGTCCGCCAGCCCCTTGATGTCCGGGAAGAACGTCTTGATCGCTTGCGGGCCGAGCAGCACGATGACCGGCGGCTTCATCGCCGTGATCTCGCGCTGGAGGTAGGGCAGGGACCGAGCGACCTCCGCGGCGGGAAGGTCACGTTCGCCCTTCTTGAGCGGCCGGCGCAGCACCCAGCTCCACACGGCATCGTCGATCGACAAGCCCGCCTCGTGCAGGCTCGGCGCCACATAGTTGACGTAGGAGAACTGGCTCTTGAGCTCCTCATAGTCGTTGAAGGGCGCGTCGAGGATGAACATCATCTTGGGCGCGCGGCCAAGGTGACACGGCACCGCGGTCTCGCCGAGGTCCTGCATCATGTCCTCGACGATCCCGACGATCGTGTCGCCCATGAGATCGTCCACGGGGATGTCGCGCGTGGCGGCGACGCCCTGGTCGCTGATCGCGGGCATCAGCTCAATCTGGTCGCGCTGTCGACAAGGGTCAGTCGATCGCGGCTGGCCCGGCACGACCCGCGCGAACGCACCGACCCGGTCCAGGTGGTCGATCGCCTTGCTGTTGACCGCTCGCGCGGGCACGCGGGCCTTGAAGTCCTCCATGCTGACGAACCGGCCAGGCCCGAACGTCTCCGTGGTGGTCACCTTGTTCTTGCCGCGCCCCGAGGTGGTCTCGACCACGACGGGCTTGGGGCTGGTGCGCGCGTCGATGATCGCGTGCGCGCCCTTGTCCGACACGTTCTTCACCGCGGATAGGGGCGCGATGATGATATTGTCGTTCAGCGGCTCGAAGCGGTTGGTGGAGATGTTGACGTCCGGCGGGATGACCCGGATGCCGTCCTTGGCCGCTTGCTTGACGATCACGGACAGCTTGTCGGTATCGGCGATGCCCATGCTGGCGGTGTAGAACTCCACCAAATGATGAGCCTTTAGATATGCCGCCTGATAGGCAATCAGGGTATATTCGACCGCGTGGCTGCGGTTGAAGGCGTAGCCGGCGAAGCCTTCGATGTCGGTGAACAGGCGATCGGCGTCGTTCTGGGGCATACCATCGCTAAGCTGCTTTACGTTGACAATGTTGGACATGCGCCCAGCGTGCTCCTGTTTTGATGTTGCTGATTTGGGATTGCGACACACCGAAGGCGGCGCCAATCGAACGCTGACTCTCTCCGGTCGCAAGGCGTCCGATGATGTCGATGATGTTATCTTCTGTGAGCTTGGCGTGCGGGTGGGCTTCGCCCTGGGTTGTTGTCGCGTGATTATGGCGATCGAGCTGGTTCTCCTGCGCAGAGCCCCACCGCAGATTTGAAGGCACATTATTCATTGTGTCTCCGTCGCCATGACAAGCGTAAGGCTTCCCTTCTGGCGGCTCACCATGGAAGGCGAGCGTAACAGCCACATGCACTTTGCAGGTTTTATCGCCGGCAGCGAAGCACCCATAAGGGGATGTGCGCTCATCGAAGTAGGGCCTGAGAACTTGACCCTTACGTCGAATACGACGCCCATTGCGATCTACTACGACCCTGTCGACGGACCTTACGCGCCCCAGCGACGACGCCTCATAACCAGAATAACGAGGAATCGGTCTCCATTCTTCAAGCAAGTGATAATCCCTTCTGAACGACTTCATCAATCGTCCAGAGTTTATCATTTTCCAGAACGCGAAGCGGCTCTTTTCTGTGGACGCGACGAACCTCGCCGGTGTCGAGCGTAACCTCAACATGCCCTGCGACAGCTCCGTCCACGAACTTCGCGCGCTGCTCCGCCATCATCTGCGGATCTTTCTTACCCATTGCCTTGCGAAGCACATCAGCCTCACCAGGCGTAAAACCGCACAACACGCGCGCTACTTGCATCACCTGTTCTTGATAACAGAGAACACCATAGGTATCGCCGAGCACCGGCTCCGTGGCGGGGTGGGGATAGGTGACGCTCTCGGTGCCCGCGCGGCGGCGGACGTAGGCCTCGGTGATGCCCGCATCGAGCGGGCCGGGTCGGTTGAGCGCGTTGAGGGCGACGAGATCCTCGAACGTCAGCGCGCTCGTCTTCGCCATCTCCTTCAACAGCCGGCGCACCGAGCCGCCCTCAAACTGGAACACGCCGGCCGTCTTGGCGGTCGAGAAGATCGCCAGCGTCTCCTCGTCGTCGAGTGGCAGTTTGTTGATGTCGAGGCGGGAGGACCGGCGATGGAAGATCAGCTTGATAGCCTGGTCGAACATGTCGAGCGTGGAGAGGCCCAGCACGTCGAGCTTGATGAGGCCCTGTTCCTCGGACACGCGCTTGTCCCAATTGATGACGCGCGCGTCGCCGCGCTTCTCGACGACCGCTCGCTTGGTCAGCGGCTCACCAGCGACGACGACGCCACCGGCGTGCGTGCCATAGGCGCGCATCTTGCCTTCGAGCTTGATCGCCTTCTCCCAGACGTGGGGCTGCTGCTGGGCAAACTGCTGAACCTCGTGCGTGGTCTCGTATGCCTCCTGGAGGCTGGCCGAAACGCCGTGGGTGTCGCCGATGTATTTGGTGGCGCCCAGCTGATCCTGGGTGAGCCCGTAGATGCGCGCCACGTCGCGGATCGCACCGCGCGCTCCCATGGTGTTGTAGTTGACGATGCCGGCGACGCGATCGGAACCGTAGCGTTCGGCCAGGTAGGCGATCACCTCCTCGCGGCGCGTCGACATGAAGTCGAGGTCGGCGTCGGGAAGATCGAGGCGGTCAGGGTTGATGAAACGCTCGAACAGCAGCTTGAAGCGGATCGGATCGCAGTCGGTGATACCGACGAGATACGCGACCAGGCTGCCGCCGACCGAGCCGCGACCGGGTCCGACGTAGATGTTCTGGCTCTTGGACCAGCGCACGAGATCGGAGACGAGCAGGAAGTAGGGTGCGAAGCCCAGGCGCTTGAGCGTGTCCAGCTCGAACTGGAGTCGCGGCAGGTATTCCGCCTTGAGCTCGACCGGGCTCGGCTGGTGCGCGAAGATGGGCGAGGTGAAGCGCTGTGCCCAGCCTTCCTTGCACAGCCGCTTGAGCTCCTCGTCGGGATCGGCGGCGAGCGAGGGCAGGGAAGGGTCGAGCTTCCTCCACTCATAGGTGCAGAGCTGGACCAGGCGGTCGGTGTTCATCAGCCCTTGCTTGAAGATCGCGCCGTGGTTGCGGTCATAGCGCGTGCCCACGGCGTCGGCGGCCGCGACGGTAGCGGTGGCGAGCTCCTTGACCGTGTGCGGCTGGTAGCGCGGCACCGGGCGTAGATAGTCACTGTAGGGGCGCCGCTCGGCGATGCCCGCGTTGCAGCTGTAGGCCTCGTCATCGTGGTCGAGCCAGAACGCCGGCGCGGTCACCAGCGGCTCCCAGGTCGGGATTGTGCCAAAGCAGTTGTTGAGCAGCGCCCACTCGATCGCGCGATAGTTCTGGCGCGAGAAGTATGGCGTGTCGCTCGCGATCAGCTCATAGAAGCGCGCGACGAAGCGCACGCGCTGCGCAAGGTCAGACAACGCGGTGAGCATGTCCTCGCGCTGTGCGACGCTCTCTAGGTCACCTGTGGTGATGACGAGACAGTCGTCGTCGAGCGTGGTCGTGAGGTCTTCCCAGGTCACGCGCGGGACGAAATAGAAGCGGTCGCGGTCGAACCCGCGGGTCAGCAGCCGGTAGATCGACTGCATGCCTGCATCGTTCGTGGGGAACAGCTTGATGAAGCATGCCTCCTCGCGGTCGGATTTGTCGCGATCGGCGTCGTCGGTCATGATGACGCGGACGCGCACGCCGGCCAGCAGGCGCTTGTCGAGCTTGCCCAGCTTCTTGGTCGCCTCGACGACGGAGGAGATGGTCATGGTGTCACAGATGCCGACGACGTCGGCGCCCGCCTTCTCGGCAACAGCCGGGAGGTCGTCGATGCCCAGGATGGACTCGCCAAGGGAGAAGTCGGTGCGCACACCGAGCAGAGGGTGGATCATGCAAGCTCCAAGGTTTTACCGCTGCGCGTGACGCGCTCACATGCGGTGAGAATTGAGACGGTCGCGTAGGTGTCGCGTTGCGCGCTAGACGCGGTCACAGCGCATTGTGACGCGACGCGCGCGGTTAGCTCGCGCATGGTGTGCGGTCGCTCGCGAAGCGCTGCTAGAACCGCTGACATGACGCGAGAGACGCCGCCCACGACTTCAAGGGAGGCGATCTTCGGATTGGTTCGCATGAGGATGAAGCGGTCGATCAGCGGGTGCGCGCGCTTGTCGAGGCCCGCCTTCAATTCCATGACGGCCTCGGCGTCACCGAAGGTGCCTGCGGCGTCTTCTGCCCGATCGGCAGCGCGCTGTGCATCACGGCGTTCCTTGCGCTCCGCCTTGGTCAGCCAAGGGAGGCTCATCGACTTCCCTTGCGCGTCGTTGAACTTTTCGAGGAGGCGCAGCATCAGCGGGCGGCGGTTCTCCACCAGGCTCTCGCAGTCAGCGCGCGCGGTGCAGCTGCCACAGGTGGTCGAGGCGGGCGCGAACGCAAGCGACGATCCGAAACATCCAAGGGGCTGCATGTGTGTCACTTAACACAAACTCGCGGGTCAGGGGAAACAAAAAGGTGGGTGGTGACGCGCACCACCCACAGGGGAGGAGTCGAAGGTGAGCGCCTTCGACAGGAGAGGGTTACCCGAAGATCCGCTGCGCGGTCTGGCGGACAGCTTCGCTCTGGGTGTTGTCCAGACGGTTGCTGTAGGAGAGCTCGATGCCCTTGCGGAACGCGCCACCCTTGACCATGCCGATCATCGCTGCGCGGATCAGCTCGCGGGGCGAGATCGGCAGCGAGAGCTCGCCGTTACCGTACATCTGACGGACGCGGCCGGCGAAGTCGACCAGCTTCTCGGCCACGTCCTGCGACACACCGATGCGCTGGCGCAGGATCGAGACCTCGGTCTTGGGCTCGGGATAGTGGACCTGAATGGTGACACCGAAACGCGAGTAGGCGGCGGCGTTACCGATCTTGGTGCCCGAGTATAGCCCCGTGTCGTCGCCCGAACCGTTGGTGTTGCCCGTCGCGATGAAGCGGAAGTTCGGATGCGGCTTGATGAGGCGCTGACCGGCCGGCGCTTCCTTGATGTAGAGCGCCTTGCCTTCGAGGATCGGCTGGTAGACCGCGATCACCGCAGGGTGCGCGAAATCGTATTCGTCGGCGACGTAGACCCAGCCGCGCATCATGGCCTCGGCCAGCGGGCCGAAGTCGAACTCGGTGCCGCCGTTGCGAACCACCATCTGCCCGATGATGTGCGCCTCCTCGGTCGTGTCGGTGTGCTGGACGCGCACCCAGGGGCGGTTCGTGCGAGCGCAAGCCTGCTCCACCTGGGACGTCTTGCCGGTGCCGTGCATACCCCAGACCAGCAGCGGCATGTTCAGCTGGATCGCCATGACGACGTCCTTGATCTCCTCCGGGCGGAAGACGTAGCTGTCGTCGATGTCGGGCACGGCCTCCTGGTCGACCGGGTCCAGGTTCTCCATGACCTCGATCTGGATGGGGTCGCCCTTCTGCTGACCACGGCGAGCCGGCGAGAGGAGCTCGTCGGTGAGCGGGAGCTCGAAGACCTCGTGCATCGGCTTCTTGATGCTCGTGCCGGGCCTGGAGAACGGGACGATCTTCGCCACCATCTGCTGCATCTGCTGCTCCTCGGCCTTGTTCTGCTGGCCCTTCTTACGAGCGGCGTCTGCGAACGCCTCGCTCATGAGCGGCGCGTCGGGGTAGCTGCGCTGATAGTCCTCGATCGAGGTGCCGGGGTGCGCGGTCGCCAAGTGCTTCTTGATGTAGTGCTCCTCGGCGCCGCAGATCATGCACTTGATCTTCGCCTTCGGGTCGAAGGCGGCGGCGGTGGTGGTCTTGGCGGCGGTCGACGTGCTCATATCGTTTCGCTCCTCGTTGTGCGTCTCTGCGCGGTTAGTGTGTGTCAGTTACCATGCACAACGATTCGTGCAATAGGGAATGTGTGTGGCGCTCAACACAAGCTCACTTGCCCACGATGAACTTCTTGAGAAGACCGAGCAGCTGCTTGGGCATGTCCTCGATCTTCTGGATGCACATGTGGTTGGAATAGTAGCCGGCGGGGCCGTTGTGCTGGATGCCCACACCGACGAGGTCGACGCCCGCGGCCTCGATCGACTTGACCATCTGCACGGACTGCGTCTGGTAGGCCATGTAATCGGACATGCCGCGCGGGTTGTAGACGTGGCCGCCTGGCTCTCCGTCCGTCATGGAGATGAGGATCTTGCGCTTCTCCTTGCGGGCGAGCAGGCGCCGCGCCGCGAACTCGAGCCCGCAGCCCTCCGGCGTTGACCCCATCGAATAGCCGCACTGGTCCGAGTGGCCGTCCATATTGTGAACGTGGCCGAAGCGCTTCTGCACCGGGATGGTCCAGCGCTCCTCGAACGTCTTGAACTTGGGCATGATGATCGGCACGGCGCGAATGATCTTGGCGACCGCATCGGCCTCCTGCACCTGCTGAATGTATTCGCGGTTGGCGACGCGCGGGTCGTTATAACGATCGGTGAAGCCCAGGCACTCGAAGGAGATGCCGAGCTTTGCGAGCACCGAGCCCAGCGCATACGCGGTTTCGACGGCCAGCACGGTTCGTTCGCCCGACATCGAGCCGGAGCAGTCGATCAGCAGGGAGATCGCCGTGTCGAGGCTCTCCGCTTCCTGGCGGCGCGTGAACACGCGGTCATCGCCGGCCATGATGCGGTGCAGGTTCGGCGCGTGGAGGCGGCCCGAACGCATCCCAGGGATGCGCTTCACCTGGCTGCGCGCGGCAATCAGGCGACGGAGATCCTTCTGGAGCGGACCTGTGGTCTGGGCGACCTTCTGGTCGATCTGCTCAAGGCTGACGTGGTCAGGGATCTTGATGTCCACCAGCTCGTCATAGTCGCGGGTGAAAACGCGGAACTCGGTCGGATCGGCGTTCTGCATCTGCTGGCGGATGAAGTCCTCCAGCAGGCCGTCGACGTCCTTGATGTCGTCCGGGTCCAGGTCGATGATGACCGGCTTTTCTTCCTCGCCGAGCTTCTCGTCGCTGCCAGCGCCGCCGGCGCCCTGACGCTGCGAGTCACGGTCGTCGCCTTCGCCTTCGCTGGCGAAGCCGATGCCGTCCTCGCCGATGTCGGTCGGATCTTGGGGCTCGATCTCATCGTCGCGATCGCCCTGCGGCGGCGGGGGTGTCGCGCCAGGCTGGAAGTCGTCGTCGTCGAAGTCAATCGTGGCGCCGTCGTCACCGTGCGTCCAGTTGGCGAGCATCTCCTCCAGCCACTTGGCGTCCTCGACATACTCGCGGAACTCCTCGTCGTTGGCGAGCAGGCGCTTGAGAGCTGGCGCCTCCGCAGTCGGCCAGAAGACTTCATCGGGTCCGTAGACGTCGATGATGTCCGCCGCCTCGTCGAAAGAAAGATTGAAGATCATGCTCGCGCCCCCTTCATCAGTTCGCTCAACCGACGCCGACCATTGCGGAGAAGGTCGAGAACTTCGTCCTCGGTTTTCTTCATATCGGTTGCGATTTGCGCGACCGATTGCTTGCGATTCTTATACATGAACAGAGCGCGACGTTGCGCGGGATCGAGCTCTTTCATCGCGTCCGTGAAGGTCCGGTTGCTCTTTCCATCAGCGCCAGGCTTGGCCTTCTCGTCGGCCTCGCCCTGGTCCTCGTCGCCGCCCTTCGGCTTGGCATCATCGAAATTGGGCTCGTCACCGACGTTGTGGGAGCTGGGACCTTCGTCCTCGCGGCCTTCACCTTCGCCCGAGCAGCTGGTGTCCTCGTCGTCGCCCTCACCATCGTCGGTGCCGTTGCCGTTGCCGTGACCTTCGCCACCGTCTTCGTCATCGCCGCCGGCCGCACCCTCGTCGTCAGCGTCACCCTCGTCGTCAGCGTCACCCTCGTCGTCAGAGCCCGTATCAGCCCCGTCAGACACATCATCGTCGTCTTGGCTGTCGCTGTCCCCGTCACCGCTGCAATCGCTGTCCTGGGGCATCTGCGGGGGCGTGACGTCGTTCTCGGGCTCGTCCTTCTTCTCGGGCGCGGGCGGCTTGAGCGCTTCCAGGATGTCGAGCACGATCTCCTCAACGTCGTCGAACGTCTCCATCGCCTTCAAGCGCCGCGACAGGTCGGGCATCTTGGAGAGCAACGGCATGAAGTGCGGCCAGTAGCTGTTCGCGTCCATGTATTCCTGGAACGCCTTCTGGCCGGCGAGCGCGCGCAGCGCGGGCACCATCACGCCCGCGAACATCTTGGACGGGTTGCCGGTCGCAACCATCGCGGACGTTGCCGGGTGAACCATGGTGGGGATGAACTTCTCATACATCCGCTCCAGGTTCTCCTTGGTGCCGGGCATAGCCTGCACCTTGTCGTTCCCGCGCGGCAGCAGCTTCTCCAGCCGAATGTCCTCGACGATGTTGATGAGGGCAGGGGCCTTCGGATCGACCGTGCCGGCCTTCGTGGCGCGCGCGAAGGGCGTGTAGAAGATGTGGCCGACCTCGTGATCGAGGTAACCATGGATCGCCTCGATCAGCTCGGGCGATGCGCTATCGTTCAGCTCGGGAAGCACCAGGCGGATAGCCTTGTTACCCTTGGTCGCGACGTGCGGCTGGTGACCGCGGAACTGTACGGTGATCCCGTCGCGCGTCAGCAGGCGGACGGTCTTCGCGAGGCTGTCGCGGTGTGAAACCGCCTTCAATGCTGCCGGTGCGCTCATGGTGCTCCTCGTTCTTATCTGTGTGTGTCAGTTACTATGCACGCGAGATAAAAAGAAAGCGCGCGCCGGTCTAGTGGCTTTCGCGCTTCCATTGTTGGCTTACGCGATCGCAGCCGTGATCGCCGCCAGCTGCTCGTCGACGCCCACGTCCGCGTAATAGACCGCCGTGCAGCGCGCGTCCGCGTCGCAGATGAGCATGCCCTTGGCGCTCTGGAGGAGGGTCATGCCATTGATGAAATGGCGCGACGTCCATGCTCGCGCCTCATCCGCGGCAACGAAAATCTCCAAACTGATCGGCTCCACACGACGAACGTGCGAAGGCTCGTAAGACGTAGGGAACTGAACAACATTCGACACACGCGACACCCCTGACTCGTTAGGAACAGATGTAGAACATCTGATTTCCAACATTGCAAGGGTAACGGCTTACAAATGTGTTGGTTGCTACAGACTGAATGAGTGTCGGGCGACACATGGTCGCCCGGCATCCACTCACAGCTTGGCGATGAACTCGTCCAGCTCCTTGCGCTTGGCTGGCGAGAGGCCGTGCGGATGGTGCTCGCGCAGAACCTCGACGATCGGCACCTCATGAAGGGCCATCCAGCGGCGTGGCGCGTTGCGGTCGGCGACGACGTCACGCAGGACGTTCACCACCTGCTGCGGCAAGCTGTCGAGCTCCGTGCCCGCCAGAGCTTCAAGCTCTGACGTGACGTAGCTCTCGGCCGCCTTCGAGCTGGGCTTCTTCGACATGCCGGCCAGGTGGCGCGGCCAGTCGATGCCAGGGTAGCGCTGCTCAAGCACCGCCATCAAAAACTCGCCTGCCGGCATCTTGAGAAGCCGGGCAAAGTCGAGAGCGCGGTCGATCGGGATGGGAACCCGGCCAAGAGCCATGTGGGACAAGACGACGGACGTCTTGTAGTTGAGCATCTTGGCGACCTGACGCTGCGACCAGCCCTTGTCCTTCTCAACTGCCTCCAGGCCTGCCTGGAGCATGCGCGTTGCCTGACTATTCCCGAACGGATAGTCGCCCGCTGCATTGTTGAGGTCTACTACTGCCGCTGCACCGGCCATCAGATTAACTCCTTCTCTCTTTCACGTTTGCTATGCTCACGCTCTTGTTACGACACACACTTGAGTAGCGTCACGCGATATCAAGTCAAGCGAGACTAACACATGCGGAACCGCTCCTTGTGAGAACGGAACAAGAACATGTGTCATAAAGTGACGTTTTCACGGTGGGTTGAGCATGGCGTGAATAATGTGTCGTCACGCACAAGGGTCTTTTGGACTGGTGCGCATTATGAAGATCGACACACATCGCCCGGCGCCTAGATAGCGATTCGCGCTCTGCTGACGAGATCACCCATAGGGGTTGCGGAGCTTGATCTTGATGCCAAGCGAGCGGCTGTAGGGCAGGGCGCGTTCGATTGCTTTGCGGACGATCTCCGGCGCGACTTCGGCGGGGTCTTTGCCGCGCGGCAGGAAGCCAATGCGAACGGTGAAGCCGTAGCCCGTGAGCTTCTCGGCTGCCTTGACCGCGCTCGCGAGGGCCGACTTCTCCCCGTCCCACAGGATCGTGATGATCTGGAGGCCGGCGGCCTTGAGCTCCATCAGCGCCTGGAGCTGCGTGGGCATATCCGGATCGACGTCGAGGGTCAGGTTCTTACCGAAGGAGCCGATAGCGCCGATGCCCCGCCAGTTGCGATCGCCGTCGATCGCCGCTTGGGTCGACATGACGTCGAAGGCACCTTCGCCCATAACCGCATGGCTCCAACCCTCTACCTTGGCCCGGTGACCATTGTATATGTAGCGCGCCGTCGACGGGAGCCGCGGCGGGAACAGATACTTGGTCTCGGACTGCCCGGTGATGTCGCGCCCCTGGAAGGTGACCAGCTGGCCGTTGAGGTCGCGGATTGGGATGATGATGCGGCCGGAGAACACCTTGCGTCGGTCGTTACCGTCCTCATCCTTGTAGAAGAACGCGCCGTCCTGACACATGCGCAGCTCGAACTGGCGCGCGATCTCGACCGACACGTCGCGATCGGCGAGGTAGGGCACGTTCGCGTCCGGGATTGGGAAGCTCATCGGTAGCTTGAGCGCGCCGCTGATTACCGGCACGATGGGCTTGGGTGCGCGCGGCTTTGGTCGCCAGCCACCGCCCTTTGCGATCTCGTCGAACTTGGCGCCGATCGTCTTACCGTCCTCGGTGCCCAGGTGGGCAGCGACGAACGTCCAAAGGTTGAACTTGGTGTCGCACGAGCCGTGGAAGCAGTTGCCGTAGCCCGAGTCCACGCCCAGGTAGACCTTCCAACTGGAACCGCCGCACTTGGGGCACTCCCGTATGTTGAATTGTCGCCCGCGGCTACCGGATGTCTGCCGGTATTCGATGCCCTCGTATTCGAGGAAGTCTTCGGGCGTGACGTTCTGGTAGCCGCTGTCCTGGACCATCAATCGAAGCCCACGAACCCGGTGATGAAACGGGCGCACGCGAGGTTCTGATTGAACCGCATCCGTAGCCCGCTCTCGGCGTTCCGCATCTCGGAGAAGTAGAGGACCACCTCACCGGCCGCGCGTTCGTCGACGGATTGGTTGATGGTCATGAGCACGTCGGCCGTGCGAACCACCTCGTAATCATCCGCGGCGTCCGTGCCGTCCGAGACGTTGCGCTGCGCCTTCTGGGTGCCGGTGCGGTTGGTCTGGTAACCCGTCAGGACTGCGGCGTTGAACACCGTGCCCATTGCACGCAGATCCTGCCCAATCTCGGCCAGGCCGAAGCGCTTATCCGTGTAGACGGTCTCGGGGCGCATGATGCCGAGATAGTCGACGATGATGAGGTCGAAGGTGATCCCCTGCGCCTCGTAGCGCTTGAGGATGCGGGTGAGCTCCGACACCTTGAGGGTGCGGATCGGGAACGCCTGCACGATGAACTCGCCCAGGCCGGGGTTCTGCTCCCATTGCTCGACAGCCTTGTCGACCTCGGCTTGGCGCTTCACCAGCTCCTTGAGCGGCACACCGGACACGCATGCGTCGGCACGCTCGCCGATAATCTCCTCGCTGACCTCGCAGCTGGCGTAGAAGACGTTGTGACCGGCGCGTGCGGCGTTGAGGCCGAAGGTGATCTTGGCCGCCGTCTTGCCAGCCTTCGGCGGCGCCATGAGGATGTTGAGCTCCTTACGACCCCAGCCCCGGTGCGGGGTCAGCTGGTTGTCGAGCTCGGGGATGCCGGTGGTGATGCCGCCGTTCGTGTAGCCGCCGGCCGCGCGCTGGGCGCGCTTCTGCTGGCGCTCGATACGGCTCGTCTTGAAGTTCATGGCTGCCGCGGTGTCGGCGGCGCCGACTTGCTTAGCCTCCTCGACCGCGGCCAGAGCCTTGGCGATCTTGGTGTCGTCGTCGGTGTCGAGCGCGTCAGCCATCCCCATCGTGGCGTTGGTGAGCGCTTGCTTGCGGGCAAACTCCGCGATCGTGTCGATCACGAACTGGCGATCGGACAGCGGGTCTTTGTGGACCACGCCCAGGAGGCGCTTGGCCTCCAGCATGTCCGCGACCTTGACCTTCTTGGCGGCGATCAGCCGCTGCATCACTTGGACGTAGGTCTTGAGGGTGCAGCACGAGCCGTATCGCTCCAGGTAGATCTTCTGGATCGCCACCAGCGCCGCGAGCGTCTCGTTCTCGAAATAGTCGGGCAAGACGAGACTGCCGACCGACTGCACGAACACGTCGTCGCGCAGGTAGTGGGCGGCCAGCTGCTCCTGAAAAGCCTGGTCGAACTGTGACATGAAACCTCTTGTGTGTGTCAGCACACATACGCTGCGCCCGCGAGCGAAGTCAAGCGTCTGTGTGTGTCATTGACTATGCAGCCAGAAGACGCGCCCGGTCGATCGTGTTGGCGGGGAAGTGCTGGCGCGCGATGTGCTCGGGCAGCTGCGGTGTGCGGAAAACGGTGGTGGCGATCGCGGTGGTCGGGTCACGCCGTTCGCCGATGCGCTCGACCAGCCAGGTCTGGTAGCTGTCCTGGACATCGAGCCCCGCATAGTTGTCCAGGGCGTAAAGCGGGTGCCGCGCCGTGAACATGCGGTCCTTGATGAGCGTCTCCCAGCGATCGAGCATGTGCGCGCCGATCTTCGCGCCGTAGAGCTGTGCCGGTGTCGGCAGCCGCTTCCACAGCATGTCGAGCGCCACCTGGTTGCCCAGCTGGTTGAACTGGTCATACGGGATGCCCAGCGCGTCCGCCATTTTCATGGCGTTCCACATGCCGCTGATATGGGCCGCGTCGCGCTCCCAGATCGTGTCGACGGTATAGTGGACGGTGTTGACCCCGATGAGTCCCACGCCCGCCCCGTTGCGGCCGGTCTGCGCGCGGTGCCAGCGAAACTTGGCCGCGGCGACCTTCATCGCCTTATAGTGGTGGTGCGCGAACAGGTAGAAGCTGTGGCCCGGCGACAGGCGGCGATAGTCCCACCATTTCGTGCCGTAGACGTCCGCGACCTCCGCGATGTGCTTGCGAGGCACATGCGAGGCGATCAGCCCCTCGATCCGTGCCGCCGGCAGGTTCGCCCCGTAGAACGCTCCCTGCACGGCGGCCATCAGGACCGCGTCATCCAGCCGATCGTCAGCCGAGAAGACGCCCAGCGTCATGCAGCGGCAGCCAGGGGCACGCGCGCCTGGAAGAACGCAGGTGCGTGCTTCATGCGGGCGTAACGCGCCGAGTAGCCGTAGCAGATCTCGCGGGCGATGCCGGAGCGCACGATGTCCTCGACACCGAACTCGACGTAGCCGAACGACGGGTGACCGCGGAAACGCTCGATCGCGTCAGCCAAGCCCGACATGCCGGCGATGTCCTGCTGCTCCAGATCCCCGTCGATCACCATCGTGGTGCCCTCGCCGATGCGCGACAGGAACAGCTTCATCTGGCGGGGCGTGGTGTTCTGCGCCTCGTCGAGAATGACATAGGCATTGGCGAAGGTGCGACCGCGCAGGAAGGCGAGGGGAGCAATCTCGATCTTGCCGACCTTGATGAGGTATTCGACATAGCTGGCGCCCAGCCGCTCCTCCAGCACCTCGATCACGGGTTTGGCCCAGGGCGCGATCTTCTCCAGCAGGTCGCCGGGCAGGAAGCCGAGCTCCTCGTCGCAACCGACTGCGGGGCGGGTGATGATGATCTTGTCGACTTTGCCGGCCAGGAACTTGTCGGCGGCGTCGCAGGCGGGAACGTAGGTCTTGCCGGTGCCGAACTCGCCGATTGCGAACGTGACGGCGTAGACGTCGAGCGCGTTCTTGAGGGACGCCTGCGCATCGGTGATGGGCTGCCAGGGCTTCTTGGCGGCCTGCGGGCGGGGTTGAACTTGGAGGCCATCGCCGGGAAGCGGTGCAACGTGCTGATCGCGACGTGCGCGCTTCCCGGTCTGGCGGGCCTGCTTGGTCATTGGTCACTCCTAACGCGATGTCTTGTGTGTGTCGTAACGCACACATTCTATCACGTCGAGAGTTTTTTAGCGCCTTTGATTTTCCCCTGTCAGCGCGCCAGCTCGAAGTGCGGACTGTCGGTTTCGCCCTTCTCGCGCGGCTTACCGTTGCTGTTCCAATCGGCACCCCAGCGGATCGCGACCTTTTCGATCTTGGCGGCTTCCAAGACGAGCTTCGCCATGGCGTCGAAGCGATGCAGGTCGTTCCAGTCGATGGGGTAGGGGGCGAGGTCGACAGCGTGACCGAGGCCGTCCCGCTGCTTGCAGTGCTTGCTGTTGAGCGGGTTCTTGAGCCAGGTCACCTTGGCCGCGCCGGGAGCTGCGAACCTGTCGGGCACGCCGGCTGCGCGGCACTGCGCCGCCGTGCGACCCTTGCCGTAGTTGATGTAGCACTGCTCGGCGGAGCGAACGCCCTCCAGCACGGTAAAGTCCAGCTCACGCGCCGCCATGGCGGCTGCACGTTTGACGACGCGAACGAGATCGGGGTGAACGCCTTCGAGGCGGGAGAGCGAGCGGGAGCCCAAAACGATAGCCATAAGACTTCCTTGTGTCAGTTACCATGCACGGCAGACGTAGGTCTGCCGTGCGGTGGGGGTGGAAAGCGGCTGGGCGAGGGCGATGAACGCCGCGATGATGGTGCGCATCAGTCGCCCTTCTTCATGCCGGGGAAGCTCGGCAGAATGTCCTTGAGGAACGAGCCGAGCGTCTTGAAGGGGCTCTCGCTGAACTCCTTGGACGCCTTGACGAAGCCGAGCACGATGTTCTCGGCCATCACGGCACACACACCTGTGGATCGGCGTGGAAAAGGGACCCCGGTAGCGGGGTGATCGGCGTCGAAAAAGGACCCCTCATCCCGGTGGTCTAGGCTGTTCGCTTGGCGGTGTGTCAGGCGGCGAGATCGGGATGCTGATATTGGATGCT